>JANXSH010000742.1 GCA_025356615.1 Planctomycetia bacterium
GGTTGGGCGTAGTAGGGCGACCAGCCGGGGGGCGGAATGCAGTGACGAGGGCCACACCTTCCAGTACCACACGAGCCATTCGGCCCGCCGTTGAACAGGTTCGGTCCTGTGCCGAATTTCAGATCCAGGCCGAACCAGGCACCGCAGGGTTTGTCGGAAGCCTGAATAGTGGCCCGATCGATCGCCAGCAGAGCCAAGGCGAGTGTCGCCGCGACCAAGAGTTTCTTCATGAGGTCCGTCCTTCGAGCGCGGTGAGTCAATCCTCCGACCTCCTCATCCTGGAGAAGTGAGTCGTAGGCTTCGACGAACTATGCGCCATCCCGATTCGGAATCCAGTCCAGCAGCGCGGCGACCGCGCGAAATGATACGCAAGGCTTCGGCGCGGTGGGTGCAACCCGCACCTGCGGCGCATCTGCAATCCAATGCGCATCGAGTCGTGACGATTTCGCCGAATGCGCTCAACTGAACTCGACACGCAGCTGCATCAGGTCGCTCGCGCTCATGTCCAGCGTCACCGCATCGCCGTCGATCACGGCGTCGTACAGGGCGTTGCCGCGCATGTCCTGAACGACCGCGCGAACGGGGTTCCGCACGCAGTGGAACTTTGCCTGCGTACCGGCACCGGAGGTCTCGACGAGGGTCGCCAACAGCGCGTCGGGGTGGTCGCTCGCGGGCCGGAGGCTGGTCAGCAACACGTTGGGGGCGTCGAGCTGATACAGCCAGCCCGTCGCGCCGACGTGGGGCGGTCCTCGGTCGGCGGCGACGACGGCCACGGGGCTGGTGAGTCCCAGCGCGGTCTGGCCTGGTTGCTCGCGGTCGAGGCCGACGCCCAGGTCGAAGACGCGCCCCGTCTCGCCCTGGCAGGTGAGCAAGACATCGAGCATGCGACCGCCGTGCCGCTGGTGGAAGGGCAGCCCGCCGGGGAAGATCACGGTGTTGGGCCGACCGACGCGCACCTCGACGAAGTCGGGGCTTTCGGGGCGATTCTGCGTCGTCAGCGCGCGGAGGGCGGTGGTGCCTCGTGTCACGGTGGCCTGCTCGTCGCGCCAGGCGAACCGCGCGCCGAAGTAGTTGTGCCAGGGGTAGCCCTCGAGCGGGACCAAAGGCTCGAGTTCGATGCGCATCTCCAGCATCGGCCGGCCGAGCCAGGCGCGGAAGCGCTGCTCGAACCGGGCGATCTCCGCGCCGTGCTCGTCGAGGAGGACGCCCTTCGTGAGGATCTCGCCGAGGGCGGGGCCGGTCGAGACGGTCTCCACACTACGGGCCTGCATCGTGCTGCCGGGGTTGAACACGAGCTGCTGGCCGAGTCGGCTGATGCGGTGGCGCGAGTCACGCACGGTCTTGAGGCCGCCCGTCGCGGGGTCGATCTCGGCCTCGAAGAACTCGTTGCGGACGGTGCGCTCGTCGGCGAGCTTGATCTTGGAGGCCGGCGCGGGGGTCGATCCGCCCCGACGCGGAACCCAGGCGAAGCCCATCGGGGGCACCTCGGCGACGACCCGCGCACGCTCCCCGTCTTGCTGGACCGCCTTGATCGGCCCTCCGGGGACGAGGTGGCCGGTGATGCCGCCCACCTCGACGACCACGCGCCGGGTGAAGCTGCACGGGTTGAGGAGGAGGTATCCCGGCGAGTCCTCCTGGCCGCGCGCCAGTAACCGCTGACCCAGGGCGTTCGCCGCGCGCTGGGCCGTGGCACCAAGCCCGTTGATCGCGGCGGTATCACCCTCCTCGACGCGATCCTCGACCTCGGCGAGTTGCGCGAGGTAGGCCCGGCCACCCTCTTCGGGCACCAGACCGCCGAGCGAGCGCAGCACCGTGGCATACGTCCACGCGGCGTCGAGTTGGCGACGATTCCGAACCTGGGCGGCGAACTCGGAGATCGGGTGCGGCGACACGGGCACCGACGGTACGTCCTCGCCGACCAGGCTGCCGGACCGATCGCTGAGGTAGTCGATCTGGAACTCGTCCGGCGACACGGCGGAGGTGTAGTCCCCGGAGACGACCTCCGAGAAGTAGTTCGACAGCGTGGTGAACTTGCCGAGGACCGGCGCGAGGCGCGACAACTCGACGAGGTCGGCGTACCAGTCCGAGGCGGCCTTGCCCCGATGGAGGAACATGAGCGTTGCCGCCTGGTCCTGCATGATCGACTGGTGCAGGTGGTGGGCGAGGTGGAAGCACGTCTGAGGCGAGTCCGCCGGGTGCGGATTCCGCGTGAAACTATCGACCTGCTTGCCGTCGTGCGACGGCCAGCTGACGACGACGCCGTGATGCGACGGCAGCGCCGCCTCGTCGAAGCTCACGAGCAAGGCGTGGGTGATCCCCGAGGACTGGAGCAGGAGCGGCAACTGGGCGTGGAACCCCGAGCGCCGCCGTCCGAAGACGCGGACCTCGCGGCCCAGCAGTTCCTGATACACCGCCTGGCCGCGACGCAGGTTCCACAGTTGCGACTCGAGCGGCAAGAGGGGATCCTCACGCTCCCGGAACGGCCCGCCGATCACCTCGGCGATGTCTGAGGAAACGCGATCGCGCAGCGTGGCGAGGCGTTCGGGATGCGCGCGCCCCAGGCGTTGGAGCAGTTCCCCCGAAGCGAGGATGTTGTACGGCAACCCCGCGTCACTCGGCGGCCAGTCCGCGTCGAGGCGGGCGGGGTCGAGGACGAAGAGGTCCAACAGGTGCAGCGCGGCGGGATACAGGATCTCGCGCGCGGCCAGCAATCGGTCGGCGGCGGCCTGGAGGGCCGCGCGAGTCGCGTCGGCGTCACCGGCCGCACAGGCGGCAACGGCGCGCGAGACATCGAGCGTGAGTTCCTCGGTGGGCAGGATGTTCTCGTGCGACATCGCCTCGCAGAGGGCGTCGAGGATCAGGCACCCCAGGCCGACGCCGACGAACGGCCGCGCCAGCGCGGGGTCGAGCGCGGCGAGGCGGACGATGGCGTCGTCTTCCGGCGTCAGTGTCGGCAAGAGGGCGTCGCGGAGGTTGGCGAGCGTCTGGGCGCGGTCCACGGTCGCGGTGAAGACGACGGCCCCGGCGCTGCGAGCGCGATTGGCCCAATCGTCGGGCAGGTGCAGCGACGGGTTCTCCGGGACGGCGTAGATCGCCTCGCCGGTCGGGTCTTCGTGTTCATACGGCATCGCCAGGCGCGGCAACGACGAGGCGACCCCCAGCGCGGCCGGGTGCCAGAGTGCGGCGTGACCGGACAGGATCGACGCGACCTCGTCGTCGGCCATGTAGAGGGTCGAATCGGTGGGGAGGCGATACGGACTGAGGAGGATGAGCTGGCGCGGGTTCATCCTGTGGATTTACGGAAGTTCCGGGTCGGATGCCAGGGGAAACCGTGTCAAGGAGATAGGAGGTGTTCTCCAAAGGGTGCAATCGTTCGGACTGGGCTTTCCTTTCGCGAGTGCTATCCCTGCCAATCACAAAAAGTCGATGCCGACCTAACGCACCCCTTGCCCGTTCGATAGAATACCGAAACGTCTCCCTCAGAGTTGATCGGAGCCAGAGTCCCGTGTCGAAACGTCCGCACAACCAGACTACTCCTTACACCGCTGACGCCAAGGCGCGCATCGAGCGGACGCGGAAAGA
>JANXSH010000761.1 GCA_025356615.1 Planctomycetia bacterium
CAGGAGAGGGGGAGCAGGAAATGACCGAAAGCTTGATCCCTCCCACTGATCGGTATGGCTCCCCCTCTCCCTGCGGGAGAGGGGGTTGGGGGGTGAGGTCTTCGCAGCCTTCCCCACAGCTCGCCTTGCCCGATGGGACTCGGAACTCTAGGATGTTACTTGCTCTCGATAGCCTGCTCTCAGAGGACGAATTGAATCATGCCAGGATACGTCGTGTTCGCCCAGGATAAAGACGCCAAGGCTCCGAAGCTGGAGGCGGCCCCGGAGAAGGAGGGGGAGACCGCCACGACGGAACAGCCCGCGAAGCCGGCGCAGCCGAGCTACGAGTTGCCGCTGATCCTCGGCGGGATCTTCTTCCTCTTCTACTTCGTCGTCCTCCGGCCGCAGAAGCGCCGCCAGGAGCGCGAGCGGCAAGAGCAGATGACTTTGCTCAACAAGAACGATCGAGTGTTGACCACGGCCGGCATCTACGGGACGATCATTTCCGTGAGCGACAAGGAGGACGAAGTCGTCGTCAAGGTGGACGACAACACGCGACTGAAGATGCTCAAGGCCAGCATTATGCGCAACCTCACGAGAGAAGAGGCGCTCAAGGCCGAAAAAGAAGCCAAGACACAAGATAAACCCAAGTGAACCCACCCGCGCCGACGAGTCGGCGGGATTCATGGAGAGGCATGACGTCCGATCATGAAACGCTTTCTATCACGCATTCTCATTAGTACGATTCCGACCCTCATCGCCCTGGTCGTCGTTGGCGTCGCCTACGCCAAGTACGACCGCGGCGAGGGCGGCTTTACGCTCGGCGTAGACCTCGTCGGCGGGACCATCCTCGTCTACGAGGTGGACGACACCAAGACGAAGGAAAACTTCAAGGCCGAGGATCTAGCCGCCGCCCTCAAGCGGCGCATCGACCCGGCCGACTTGTACAACATCACGATCCGCCCGGTGCCGACCAACCCGCCGCGCGTCGAAATCATCCTGCCGACCGGCGGCCAGCACCAGGCGGCTGCCGAGCGCCGGAATTGGGACGCCCTCATGGTGGAGGCGGCCCAAGAGTACCCCGTCGATGGCACCCCCGACCCCTACGCCAAGGTGAAGAAACGCGACCTCACGGCGTTGAACGAGGCGATCGTCAAGGCGAACCCGAAGGTCGATCGCGCGACCGTCGCGGAGTGGGTCGAAAAGAAGACCAAGAGCGACGGCGACGCGCGCCGCAACCTGACCGGGGATGATGTCGAGCGCATCAAGGATCTGATCTCGCGCCAGGGCCAGCTCGAGTTCCGCATCCTGGCCAACAACACCGACGACAGCGAAGCCTTCAGCGCCGCGGTCGCGACTTTCACCAAGGCCAACAAGGACGACCTCGAGCGTCTCGCGGTCCGCGCCGAAGCGCCGCCCCCGCCCCACCGCGACGAGGGCGGTTACTCCTTCTCGGTTCGCCTTCCGGGGCAGAACGAATTGGACCACACCTATAGTTGGGTGGAGATCGGCAAACAGCAGCTCCATTCCCTGCGGTTCAACAGCGAGGCCCTCCGCGACGACCCCGTCGGACTCTCCTCGAACAAGGCACAGGTCGCACGGGCGGTCGAGACCCACATCCCGTTCACCGTCGGCCAGAATCTCGTCTACGTCCGCACGATCCCACCCGGCGGCTGGAGTCGCCGACTCCTCAAAGATCGCGACAAGGGCAAGGAACTCGAGTTCTACTACCTCGTTCGCAATTCCGAACGCGGCAAAGAGATCACCGGCGACTACCTGACGCGGGCGTCTGCGGCGGTCGGCACGCAGGGGCCGGAGATCCTGTTCACCTGGAACAACGCGGGCGGCAATCTGTTCTACGAAGTCACCTCGCGGAACAAGCCGGCGGGCGGGCTCGACCGGCAACTCGCGATCATCTTCGACGCCCAGATCATGTCGGCACCGAACATCAAGAGCGCGATCCGCACGAGCGGCCAGATTTCGGGCAAGTTCACCCAGGACGAAGTCAACGACATAGTGAAGATCCTTCGCGCCGGCGCGTTGCCCGCCACCCTCAAGAAGGATCCCGTCAGCGAGAACAGCATGGGAGCGACCCTCGGGGCCGCCACCATCAAGTGGGGCGCGATCTCCGTCGCCGGGGCCTTCGTCGCGGTCCTCGCGTTCATGGTGTTCTACTACCGAGTCGCCGGCATCGTCGCCTGCGTCGCGCTGTTCTCCAACCTGCTCCTGACCGTGGCGTTCATGGTCCTCGTCAAGGCGGCGTTCACGCTGCCAGGGCTTGCCGGCCT
>JANXSH010000772.1 GCA_025356615.1 Planctomycetia bacterium
GTGAGGTAGGTCGTAGTAACCCTATTCCTATCAACCACCTGCGGCTTTTTCACTCCCGCTTAACTTCGAGGCATTGCTCGTAAGAGGGGCGGGGAGTTTTTTCGTTTACGCCTCTCGATGTATCGCAATCGTGTAGCCGCGACGCGAAGCGGAGCGCGTGGGCCACACGCTCCGCTTCGCGACGCGGCGAAACGATCTCATCTCCCTCGTTCACATCTGACCTTGCCCCCCCAAAATCAGTGCCGTATAGTCTCGCCCGTCCCAGCGAGGTCGGGAGTCCTCACAGTTACACTCCCTTCGGAGAAACGATATGTCGCAACGATTTTGGGTAGGTGGACTGGTACTCTTCGCCCTCACTACGGCTCTCCTCGCCGACGGCAAGCCCGCAGCCAAAGTGGCTCCGCACGCCGGCTTCGAGCGCATGAAGAAGATGGCCGGCACCTGGGTGGCATCCGACAAGGACGGCAAACCGACCGACCAGGTCGTGTCGGTGGTCAAGGTGACTGCGGCCGGGAGCGCCGTCCACGAGACACTCTTCCCCGGACAGGCTCACGAAATGATCTCGGTGTACACCTGCGACGGCGCGGACCTGGTGATGACGCACTACTGCTCGCTGGGAAATCAGCCGCGCATGAAGGCCGACCCGAAGTCGCCGGCCGGCCAGATCCGCTTCGAGTTCGCCGGCGGGACCAACCTGAACCCCGCCAAGGACAAGCACATGCACTCGGCGACTCTCACCTTCGTCGATGACGATCATGTCGAAATCGCGGGCGTCGCCTGGGAGGGCGGCAAGCCTTGCGAGAGCTGCGCCTGCCAGATGAAACTGGTCCGCAAGAAGTAGTGATTGCGAACTCATGAAGCGAAAGGGGAGGGCCTGGCATGGAGCCGGCCCTCCCCTTTCCTATGTCGTGTCAGGAAAGCCGGAAGAGTTCCCGCGCATTTCGGCTCGTCACGTCCGCCACTCGCTCTAGCGTCACGTTTCGTACCTCGGCGAGAGAGGTCGCGGTGTGGACCACGTTTGCCGGCTCGTTGCGCTTGCCACGCAGGGGATGAGGAGAGAGATACGGGGAATCAGTTTCTACCATGATCCGATCCTCGGGAACCCGCCCGGCCACGGCTCGCAGATCCGCCGCGTTCTTGTACGTCAGCATTCCCGAGAATGAGACGTGTAGCCCCATCCCCAGGCAGGCGTCGGCGAACGGCCAAAGCCCTGCGAAGGAGTGCATCACTCCGCGTATCGGGCCGTGCTTCTCGAACTGATCCTTCAGGACGCGGAGCGTGTCGGTCTCGGCCTCACGGCAGTGGATCACGACGGCCCGGTCGAGTCGTCGGCCCAGTTCCAGGTGACGGATGAACCACTCTTCCTGAATCGAGAACGGCGTCCGATCCCAGTAGCGATCGAGACCCGTTTCGCCGACGCCTACCACTCTCGGCGAGGAGGCCAGGGAGACGATTCGCTCCCAGTCTCCCGCCAACGCCTCGGTGATTTCATTAGGGTGAATGCCTACGGTGGGATGAAGGAAAGGATAGGTTGAGCCGAGATCGACACAGCGCTGGCTCGAGGCCGCCGTGATTCCGACGGCGACCATGACGCGGACGCCGGCGGCGACGGCCCGCGAGAGAACTTCCGCGAGGTCCGCCTCGAATCGATCGCTATCCAGGTGCGCGTGCGTATCGATGAGGTCTGCCACGTCAGGCGCTCGCGGGGTGCGATTGGGACGAACTGAGGGCGGCCAGCCCGGCGAGGGTCGATCGCTTCACCTCGAGTAAGGCGACGAGTTGTTTCTTCGCTTCCGGCTCGGGGATATGCTCGATGTCTGCGGTCAACGCGACGATCGAAAGATCCTGCGCGGCCATCAAGCGCGGGAGAAGAAAGGCCAAATCGATGAAGTTGCAGGAGGTGAAGCCCGAGGGATAGGAGCCGTAAGGTGGCGGGGTGATCCGCTGGCGCACGAGGTATTTCCCCACGGTCGAGATGGCATTCGCCTCGCGGGTGACGAGCCTCCGCATCGTGACGAGGTCCGGCGCGAGAGCGTTCGCCGTCCACGGAAACGAATCGCCGATGTACAGGAGCAACGATCGGCTCTCCCGCCGGACGACACCCTGCAAGATGGTCGAAGTACCATTCACGTCGATAACCCTTTCGGTGATGCTATCAGCTATCAGCTATCAGCTATCAGCCAACTTTCAGCACCTGGAACACGAGATCACGGCCTCTTACCGGGAGGTCCGCCCTGGCCCGGAGGTCCGCCCATGCCGGGAGGTCCGCCCATGCCGGGTGGAAGCGTGGTATCGACGAGATCCTCGCCCGGCTTCAGTCGGAATCGCGAAGTGCCCTGACGACTCCAGCGGTCGAGTGGCCCCCAGAATAGGCCGAGAACCAATACGGCCAAGGCGAGCAGGCTCGCGTAGAAGCGGATGAAGACCGGCTCGGCGATGGGAGTCGGCTCGACGCCCTCGATGTCTTCGGGTCGGGTCTCGAGGATCATGACGCGCATGACCTTGAGGTAGAAGAACGCGCTGAGGACCGTGTTCAGTCCGCCGACGAAGAGCAAGCCGTAGAGCGTCGCGCCGAGGCCCGGCTCACCGGCGCGCGTGTACGCCTGGCCTTCGTTGTAGAGGGCGGCGAATATCTGGAACTTGGCCGCGAACCCGACCAGAGGCGGGATTCCGAGTAGGGAGAGCAGGAAGAGGCAGAGGGTGACGACCATCACCGGGGAGCGGCGAATCAGGCCGCGGAAGTCGTTCAGATCCTCGCTGCCCGTTTGCTTCCACAGGAAGCCGACGATGGCGAACGCGCCGAGGTTCGTGAACAGATACGCGATCAGGTAGAACAGCATCGCCTCGACGCCCGGACGGGTGAGCGTGCAGAGGCCCATGAGCATGTAGCCGGCGTGGGCGATCGTCGAGTAGGCGAGGAGGCGCTTGAGGTTCGTCTGCATGTAGGCGGCGAGATTGCCGAAGGTCGTAGTGACGGCGGCGAAGCACGCGAGCGTCGGTACGAGCAGGTGGATCATGTTCCCGAATCGCAGATCCTTGACGAGATCGCCGGCCCCAAGCAACGGATCGAGGCCGCCGAGGATCAGGGTGAAGCGGGCGAGGAGGGCGAGGGCGGCCCCCTTGGAGGCGACCGAGAGGAAGCCCGCGACCTGGGCGCTGGCCCCCTCGAAAACGTCCGGGCACCAGAAATGGAAGGGCACCAGCGAGAGCTTGAACGCGATGCCGATGAAGACGAACAGGGTGCCGAGGACGACGACGGGGTCGAAGGAAATGCCTTCGCCGACGGGCTGGAAGGTGGCGAGGATGCCGGCGGCGACATCGGGGAGGAAGCCGGTGCCGAACTTGCCCGCGAGGAGGCTCATCCCGTAGAGCATGACCCCCGAGGCCCCGCCGCCGTAGACGACGTACTTCAGCGCGGCCTCGCTCGCCTGGCGTTTCCCCTTCAGGAAGCCCGCGAGCGCGTAACTCGGGAGCGAGGCCATCTCGATGGCGATGAAGACCATGAGCAGGTGGACCGACGAGGCCATGAGCGCCATGCCGATTACCGCGCCGAGGAGCAGCGTGTAGAAGTCGGCCGAATCATCGCGATCGGGCACGCCGGTGAGGAGCGACAACCAGATCACGAGGGCCGTGAACGAGTAGAGGAACAGCCGGACGAAGACCGTGAAATAATCGAAGACGAGCAGCCCGCCCGAGCGATCCCCGAAGAGGAGCGTCGCCGAGCGCGCGTCCGGCGAGTTCAGCGCGCGTTCCTGGATCGCCAGGCCGACCCCGGAGCGTGGGTCGAGGCCGACGGAAGTCAGCACCTCACCGAGGCCACTCGCCCCGAGCCATTGCAACGTACTGGCGAGGAGGGCCATCAGCGTGATGAGGAGGGCGAAGCCCCCCAGGTGGGTGCGGTCGAAGAGCTTGAACAACCGGCAGAAGAGTAGCCCGACGATGCCGACGCAGAGGATCAGCTCCGGCAGGAAGTCGAAGGTACTTTTCAGGAGGTTGCCGGTATCGATGGTCGGCAGCATGGACGGCGGACTCCTCAAAGAGGACTAACCACAGAGGAATACCTAAGTAGGGTGGGTCGAGCGGAGCGAGGCCCAC
>JANXSH010000795.1 GCA_025356615.1 Planctomycetia bacterium
ATCGCCGCCCCCGAGAGCCGACGCCTGGCGTGCGGGGACATCGGCGTCGGCGCGATGGCCTCCGTCGAACGAATCGTCGCGGCGGTTCGGTCGGCGTCCGCTACAGCCGCCCCCCTGGGGGGTTCATAAACTAGCATCCGCCACTTCTTTCTCTACCCGAGCGAGGTCCGAACCGTGAATCTCCCCATCAACCCGTCCGGCCGTCGTATCTTCCTGGGCACCTGCGGCGCGCTGGGCCTGAGTGCCTACACCGTGCGCGGGGCGTTCGCCGAAGCCCTAGATCGGACCCCGAAACAGACCGAGGGGCCGTTCTACCCCGACAAACTGCCCCTCGACACCGACAACGACTTGCTCGTCGTCAACGACGCGATCACGCCGGCCGTCGGCACCATCGCCCACTTCTCGGGCAAGATCCTCGACATCAAGGGCACGCCGGTCCGCAACGCGCTCGTCGAAATCTGGCAGTGCGACAACAGTGGAGCCTACCTGCACGCCGGCAGCGACAACGGCAACAAGCGCGACAAGAACTTCCAGGGCTTCGGCCGATTCCTGACCGGCTCGACGGGCGAATACTACTTCCGCACCATCAAGCCGGTGGCCTACCCTGGCCGAACGCCGCACATCCACGTCAAGATCAAGCAGGGCCGTAAGGAACTGCTGACGACGCAGTGCTACATCAAGGGCCACGCCGGCAACGCGCGGGACGGCGTCCTGCGGGGCATCCGCGACGCCAAGCAGCGCGACGCGCTCATGGCGGACTTCGTGGCGGTCAAAGGCTCCAAGGTCGGCGAGGTCGCGGCCAAGTTCGACATCATCCTCGGCATCACGGCGAGTGCGTGAGCGAACTTTTAGCCGCGACGCAACTGGCGAGCGGGGGGCGTTAGCCCCCTGTTGTAGGCGAGGAACGGGGAGCTAACGCCTCCCGCTCGCCGGTTGTGAAACCGCCTCTAAACGTAGAACGAACCCTGGGCATTACGCGCACGTCTTCTTCGGCGCGAGGCAACAACCGCGATCCTGCACGCAGACGCAGCCGCCGACGGCGAGCAACACGCCGGCCGTCGGGGCGACGAGGTAGATCCAGAGGGAATCGAGCCGACCGCTGACGACTGCCGGGGCCAGGGAGCGAGCCGGGTTCATCGACGCGCCGCAGATCGGCCCCGCGAACAGCGCCTCCAGGGCGATCACGGCCCCCACCACGATGCCTGCCGTGATGCCCTTCTCCTTGGCCCCCGTGGAGACGGACAGGATCACGAACAGGAGGAAGAAGGTCAGCAACACTTCCAGCACGAACGATTGCGAGGCGGACCCGGCGGGCGAGGTGGCCCCGAGCGTCGCGTGGTCGGGGAACAGCAGGCGGAGGCTCCCGCTCGCCAGGATCGCGCCGACACACTGTGCGAAGACGTAGGCGACGGCCCAGCGCGCGGGGAACCGTCGGGCGACGACGAATCCCAGCGTGACGGCGGGGTTGAGGTGGGCACCGGACACGTCGCCCAGGGTGTAGACCAGCGCGACGACGACCAGCCCGAAGGTGAGGGCGATGCCGACGTGCGTGACGGCCCCTTGGCTCACGTCGTTGACGACGATGGCCCCCGTCCCCGCGAAGACGAGGAAGAAGGTGCCGATGAATTCTGCCGCGATCCGACGCATGGGTTCTCCCTCTGAGCTATCAGCTATCAGCTATCAGCTATCAGCCAGAATAGACAGGCTCCGATATTGGTTTGGCTGATAGATGATAGCTGATAGCTATATCGGCGAACTTTCTCGTTGACGATCCCTCCCCCGGACGTGCATAATACTTTATGTGTTCATCACCTCTCTTCTTGCCATGAGGCTCGAGGAGGGATTTTTGTGTTACCAGGTTTGACCTACGAGGTCCGCTGCTCTCCGGTTTCGACGATCGCACGACTCCCCCGGATGCGCTGCGGGCAACAACACCGACCATCGCGACGTTGCACTCCAGACAGTTTCCCACGAGAACGGTAATGACCTTGCTCTGGTGTCTGTGCGTTGGACTAGTCCTGATCGGACTGGTATTCCTTCACACGTTCCGGGTGGCGCTCCAGGAGATATACCTCTCCTGGTTCGGCGTCCGTATCCGCGTGAGGGTTTGCCATCCCGTTTCGCCCCCGGACCGGCCTGTCGCTCGTCCTTCCCGGCAGGAACCTTGGCCCGCATTCCGGGTGCGAACCCGGGCCGGACCCTGATTCCTTTGCTGATACAACAGCGGCATTCGTTTCCGACTCGGAGAGTCGGTCGGCGAATGTGGTTCCCCCGATATCGGTTCAGGTTGCCCGTCCAGTCATTCGCCCTACCATACGCCCGCGCGGATGGTCCGGGGATGAGTACCGCATGCCCCCATCCCTTGGGCGTGCGGCGTTCGGAGTTGCGCCCTGCTTTCGTCCGTCTCCGGTGAGTTCGGCGGCGCTTCGCTTCTGATAAGGAGTGCGCTGCATGGAACCACTCTACGCCGTGGTCCTCAGCTGCCTGATGGCCGTCGTCGGCGTCTTCGCCGGCTATTTCGTCGTCCGCAAGATCGACCGCGCACGTCTCCAGGGTGCCGACAGTCAGTGTGAAGAACTCCTCCGCGTGGCCCGCGACGAGGCCGACACCCTACGCAAACAGTCCGAATTGAAGGCCAGAGAAGACCTCTTCGGCCTCCGAGAGGCCGCCAAACTCGAGACCGAACAGAGCCGGAGCGAAATCCGCGAGCAGGAGCGCCGGCTCGACAAGCGCGAGGACGGTTTGCAGGAAAAGAGCCAGGCGCTCCAGAAGAAGGAGCGATCGCTCGACCACCTGAAGACCAAGATCAGCGAGCGCCGGGCGGACCTCGAGCGTCAAGCCCGAGAGGCCGAGGCGCTCATCGCCCAGCACACGCACAAGCTCCACGAGATCGCTGGCTTCGACCGCGACCAGGCCGAGTCGATCCTCATGCAACGACTGGAGAAGGAACTCGCCGAACAGATCGCCACCCGGTTGCACCGGCACGAGGAGTCACTTCGGCAGACCTCGGAGGAGAAGGCCCGCCGCATCCTCGCCACCGCCATCCACCGTTACGCCGCCCAGCACACGGCCGACACGACCGTCAGCACCGTGGACATCCCCTCGGACGACATGAAGGGCCGGATCATCGGCCGCGAGGGCCGCAACATCCGCACGTTCGAGAAGTGTACTGGTGTGGACGTGATCGTGGACGACACGCCCGGCGTCGTCGTCGTCAGCGCCTTCGACAACGTCCGCCGCGAGACCGCCCGCCTCGCGCTGACGAAGCTCATCCAGGACGGACGCATCCACCCGACGCGCATCGAGGAGGTGGTCGCCGAGACGCAGGCCGAGATGGAGAAGCACATCCAGGACGTGGGTGCCCAGGCCGTCCTCGAGGTCGGCATCGGCCCGCTGCACGAGAAGCTCGTCCACCTGCTGGGCCGGCTCAAGTTCCGCACGAGCTACAGCCAGAACGTCTTGCAGCACAGCATCGAGGTGTCGTTCCTGTGCGGCATGATGGCCGACGAACTCGGCCTCGACGGCAAGCTCGCGCGGCGCTGCGGCCTGCTGCACGACATCGGCAAGGCGGCCGACCACGAGATGGAGGGCGGGCACCCGAAGATCGGCGCGGAACTCTGCTCCCGCCACGGCGAGAAGCACCCGGACGTGTTGCACGCGATCGTCGGCCACCACGACGACGTGACGATCGACCACATCTACACCGTCCTCGTCGCCTCCGCCGACGCCATCAGCGCGAGCCGGCCGGGGGCACGGCGCGAGACGCTGGAGAAGTACATCAAGCGCCTGGAGGAGTTGGAGGCGGTCGCCTCGGGCTTCCCAGGGGTCGAACACGCCTACGCCATCCAGGCGGGCCGCGAGGTCCGCGTCATCGCCAGCGCGACCCAGACGACCGACGCCGAGGCGATCAAGGTCTGCCACGACATCGCGCGGGCGATCGAGGAGAAGCTGCACTACCCCGGCGAGATCAAGGTCACGGTCGTGCGCGAGACGCGGGCGGTGGAGTTCGCGCGATAACGAATAATCAAAGAAGAACGATCCGCAGATTGCGCAGATTACACAGATTAAATAAGAGAATAGAAAAGAGTGTAAAGATGAAGAGAAGGCAAATCCAAGTGTTGCTCTCTTCTTTAATCTGCGCAATCTGCGGATCGTTCGTCTCGAGAAAGACCCCTCATGCGTATCCTCTTCCTCGGTGATGTCGTCGGGTCGGCGACGGTAGACCTGATCCGCCGGGCGCTGCCCGCGTTGATCGAGCGCGAGGGGCTGGACCTCGTGGTCGTCAACGCCGAGAACGCGGCGGGCGGCTCGGGGCTGACGGCGAAGCTCTACAAGCGCTTGCGACACGGCGGCGTAGACCTCGTCACGCTCGGCGACCACATCTACCGCAAGGGCGAGATCATCCCCACCCTCAACGCCGAGGAGCGCACCTGCAAGCCCGCCAACTTCCCGCCCGACGCCCCCGGTCGGGAGTACGCCTTCTGCGTCGCCCGCGACGGGACGCCGGTCGCCGCCTTCAGCGTGCTGGGCCGGACGTTCATGCGCTCCGTCGATTGCCCCTTCCTCGCTTGTGATCGCGTCCTCGCCTCGCTCGAGGGCAAGGCGAAGGTCATCCTCGTCGATGTCCACGCCGAGGCGACCGCCGACAAATACCTCCTCCTGCACTACCTCAAGGGGCGGGTCAGCGCCGTTCTCGGCACGCACACCCACGTCCCGACTGCGGACGAGCAAATCTTCCCGCCCGGCACCGCGTTCCAGTGCGATGTCGGCATGTGCGGCCCGTATGAGAGCGTCCTGGGGCGGCGCATCGACCGCGTGATGGCGACGACTATTACCTTCGTCCCGACCCAGTTCGACGTTGCCGAGAATGACCTGCGCCTCGCCGGGGCGATCGTCGAGGTGGACCCGGCGACGGGGCGCGCCACGGCCATCCGCCGCGTCATGTGGCGGGAGGCAGAATTGCAATGAGTGTTCAGTGTTCAGCTAATTCTACTGTAGTCGATGCGACCGTGTAGCCGCGTCGCGGCTACACGGGATCGCGGAATCGCATTCCTTTCCTCCACGGGAACCACCACATGACCGCTCTCCCGTTGGGCGTTTCGCCGCGCCAGGGTCTCTTCGCCCTGGTCGCCGGCCTCCTCGGTGCCGCCGCGTTCTCGCCGCTGACCCTGTGGCCGCTGGTGCTCCTCTCCGTCGCCCTCTTCCTCCGGCTGCTTCGCGACCAAGACATCCAGACCGCGCGCAACATCGGCATGGTCTACGGCATCACCTTCGCCGTCGGGACCATGCACTGGATGTTCCTGATCTTCGGCATCCTGGCCGTCCCGCTGCTGGCGATCATGGCCGCCTACTTCGGCCTCCTGGCGACCCTGTTCGCCCTGACGCGAGGACAGACCGTCGTTGCGAGGGTTTGCCTGGTCGCCCTCTTCGCGGTGGGCGTGGAGTGGCTGCGCGGCGACGCCTGGTATCTGCGATTCCCTTGGTACACGCCGTCGCACGCCCTGGCGTCGGCACCGCCGATGGTGGCCGGTGTCCGCTGGCTGGGCACCTACGGGCTGTCCTTCGTGATCTGGCTCATCGCCGCCGCAGGAACCTTCCGACCGTCGGCGTATGCCGCCTTCCTGTTGCTGCCCGCCTGCTGGTTGCTGCTCCCGTCCGACGGCGACCCCGACCGACGAGTCTTGCTGGTGCAGCGGGAGATGGGAAGCTTCGAGCAAGTCATCGCGGCGCTCCCGGTCGAGAAGGCCGACCTGGCCGTGCTGCCGGAGCTGGCCTACTCGCGCTCGCCGGAGTCCGTCCTGTCCGGGCGGAACAGCCCGGCGGATCTCGCCCGCAAGATATCGGGGCCGGTGGTGTTCGGGGCGATCGAGGGCACCTACGGCGAGATGCCGTTCACCAACCTGGCGGCGGTGATCGGGGCGGATGGGCAGTTGCTCGGCACCTTCCCGAAGCAGCACCCGGTGCCGCTCATGATCGACGGCACGCCGGGCGAGACTCGGCCCGTCTTCGCCGTGGACGAAGGGGTTCTGGGCGTCGCCATCTGCTACGACTTCGACGCCCCGGCGGTGGCCGCGTCGCTGGTCAACTCCGGGGCGACGGTCCTGGTCGCCCCGACGATGGACGCGATGCAATGGGGCAAGACCCAGCACGAACACCACGCCCTGCTCTTCCGACTGCGGGCGGTGGAGAACGACCGCTGGCTGGTGCGGGCCTCTTCGTCGGGGCGGTCCGAGGTCATCAGCCCGCGCGGGGTGCCGTCCAGCGAGGGAATCGAAGTGGGCGAGGTCGGCCATATCGTGCTTCGCTTCGCGCACCGCGATTCGTGGGCGCTGGGTCGGTGGCTCTACTTCTTCGGCCCTGCGGCTGCGGTCGGGACCGTGGGGTTCCTCTTATGGCGCGCGGGGATGTGGTTGCGCGCCCGCCGTTGACGTATCATCTTTAGTGTTTAGTGTTTAGTGTTTAGTGTTTAGTGTTCCGTGGGATCGGGAATCGAACGAGGAGAGACCCATGATTCACTCCGTGCTTCGGGTGACGGCGTTCTTGCTGCTCGCGTGTCTCGTGGCACCTGTTCGCGGCGAGAAGAAACTTACCCTCGTCCAGATCGGACGCATGGGCAAGGCGGCCACCGCGCTGGTCGAGTGCGACCTGCGCGGCGGAAAGGCGCACGGCAGCGCCTTCTGCATCCACTCTTCGGGACTGTTCGTCACCAACGAACACGTCGTCGCCGGCAACACCGCCATCCGCCTCGTCCTCGACCCGTCGCTAAAGACGCAGAAGATCGTCAAGGCCAAGGTGATTCGCATCGACCGCGAGAACGGCCTCGCCCTCTTGCGGGCAGAGGGCGTCGAGGATCTTCCCGCCCTCGCACTGGGCGACAGCGGCGGCCTCGAGGAGTTGACGGAAGTTGTCGCCTTCGGCTTCCCGTTCGGCAAATCGCTGACGGTGTCGAAAGACGACTATCCCGCCGTCAGCGTCAACAAGGGGGCCGTGACCGCCCTTCGCCGCAAGGGGGACGAGCTGCATCGCATCCAGGTGGACGTGGCTCTCGAGTCCGGCAACTCGGGCGGGGCGGTGCTGGACCTGAAAGGCAAGGTCGTCGGCGTGGTCGTCTCCGGGGTGCGGGGCGCGGGGGCCAACTTCGTCATCCCCGTCAGCCACCTCGAGCGCGCCCTGGGGCGACCCGAATTGAGCTTCACCGCGCCGAAAGTCGCGATAGCGGACAGGGGCAAGCCGGCAACGTTCGAGGCGAAGGCGGTGACGCTCATTCCTGGGGGAAAGCCGCCGACGTTAGAACTCGTGTTGACCGTCGGCGGCAAGACGCGACGGGTGGCGATGAGGGGCGACGCCGCGGTCTACCGTGCGACAGCCATCCCCCTGCCGCCCGGCGAGGGGCCGGCCGTCCTGCGCGTCACGCTCGACTACCCCGACGGCACCGTCACCGGCAACGTGAGCGATCGGGCCGTCGAGATCGAAGGGAAGGGGCGGCAGCTCTCGGAGATCAAGGCGATACGAGGGGGCCCGAAACCGCGCATCGAGTTCCACGACGGCAAAGCCATCGAGGCCATGCCTCCGGGGCTAAAAGAGATCGAGTTGTCGCTGGGCGGCGAGAAGGTGAAGCTGAAGACGGCAACCTTGTTGACCGCGTCCCTGGCACCCGCCGACGACGGCTCGTCGGTCAAGTGCGTCGTGGTGGTCAAGAGCGGCGACAAGGTGATCGCCGAGGCCAGCGACGTTATTTCCTTCCGCCCACCGACGAAAGACGAGGGCGGGAGGTGGACGGCGTCGGTGGAAATGACCGACAAGGCGGGGAAGTGGCTCACGAAGGAGGCGAAGGTCGGGACGAGGATGTTCACGGACCGCACCGAGTATGTCCTCTCCATCGTGCCGAAGGAAATGGTCGGCGGAACGCTGGTCGTCCGCGGGTCCGGCGAGCAGGCAAGGTGGTTGCCGGACCTCGCCCTGGAAGCCAAGAAAAAGGGGACCGTTTACGCCATCCTCCGAGTGAAGTACGCGGGCCAGGAGAAGTTCGGCGAACTCGCGGAGGCCCAACTGAAGAAGGACGGCTGGAAAGAAGTCGAGGGCAAGGTAGCGACGACCCAACCGGAGGGCGAGAAGTGGGAATGGAAAGCCTTCGAGACGAGCATCGAGAAGGGAGTGATCCTCCTGCGGCTCGACCATTTGGAATGGAGCAAGAACGCCACCGGTGTCCTGTTCGTGGTCAAGTGATATCGACACCACCGCGACGGGCCGGAGTAGGAGGTGTTCCACACGTTCACGCTGCGGCTGGAGGGTGGGTGAAGCGAAGCCCAGCGGTTGCAACCGCTGGGCTTGGGGGAAACGCTCACTCGACTCACAACCGCACCATCATCACCTCGCGGTGGTCGTACTTCTCGAACCCCAGCTCCTGATACAGCCGACGCGCGGGCGTGTTGCGGTCATCGACCGAGAGCATCAGGCGGACCGCCTCCACCATGCGGGCGTGGCACAGCGCTTGCCGCATCAGCCCCCGCGCGACGCCGCGACGCCGGGCGCATGGGACGACGCCGACGTAGGCGATCTCCCACTCGCGCGGGGCGTCCTCGACGAGCATCAGCACGCCTACCGGCACGCCGTCCAGCCAGGCGAGCCACCACGTCGAGGGGTCGTATCGGCCCTGCGACTGGTGCCCGGCGATGACCTCGTCGATGGAGCGCACGCCGTTGACCTCCGGGCAATCGAGCGTCCCCTCGTAGCTGCCCGCGAGCGCGACGCGGAACGGGGCGGGGTTCGCCGCGTCGTAGGTCGTCAGCTCCAGGTTGTCTTCCCCACTGAGCCAGCCGGCCGTCAGGGCGAGGTCGTGGCGAAGGTAGCTCAGGCCCGTCGTGTGGGTGAAGCCGTTGCGTGCGAGCGGGACGGCGAGGTGGAAGTCCTCGTCGGGGAGCAGGCACTGGGCGAGTAGCGAGCCGCGTGCGCGGAGCCAGGCGAGGGCTGCGGCGACGAGGGCGTCTTCGCTGGCCGGGTCGGGAGGGGCGACGACGGGCGGCCAGACGAGGCCGCTGCCACCGACGACGGTCTGGCACAGCGTCACGCCGCGCGGGCCGGTCGGCCCCGGCAGGACGAGAAGCCCCCCGATGTCGAGGTCGCCTGTCGGGATCATGTCGAGGGCGCGGGCGATGCGGTAGTCCAGTTCCGCCGCGTCGAGGTGACGGAACAGCAGGCGCAAGGCCGGGGCGTATTCGTCGGGGAGTGCGGATCGAGGGGTCATGTCAGGGAATGTATCGCGCGGGACGAGCGGAGCAACCGATTTCCCTCACCCCGCCGCCGTCCCCGGTCGATGGTGATCGATACGACTATCCGCGACGGCCCTCAGAGGATGAACCCATGCGATGGCTTTTCGGGAGTTGGATTCTCCTCGTCGGCCCGGCCCTCGTCTCGGCGGCCCCGGTGTTCCCAGGCGGCATTCTCGATACGACCGGCAGGACCGCCTACGTCCGCTCCGGCGAGGGGATCGCCGCGATCGACCTGGCGCGGGGCGACATCGTCTGGCACCGCCGCGAGGCCCAGGTTCCCTTGCTCGTCGCCGGCGAACGCCTCTACGCCGTCGCGCTGAACCCGGCGAACAAGCTGTCGATCCTGGCGTTCGACCTGGCGAGCAAGGCCGAGAACGTGTTCCAGACCGAAGTGACCGACTTCCCGCGCTGGGTCTCGACGCTCGACCAGCCGGGCAAGGAGTTCCGCTTCCGCTGGGTCCGCGAGCAACGCATGCTCACGATGACGTGGCACGCTCAGGCCCGCTCGAACGCCGGGCCGGCGAAGGTGGCGACGGGGCGGGTGACGATCGACCTCGAGTCGGGGCGCGTCAAGGCCGAGGCTCCCCGCGCGGAGACGCCCGAAACGCTCGGCACCACGGCAGAGGTCCCGCGCCAGTTCGAGCGCCTGACCGTGCGCTGGCACGCCCATCGGGGCGGACAACTCATGGCCGCGGTGCTGGAGGAACTGCCCGGCTCCAAGGCGGGCGACCGCAAGCAGCGCTTCGTCCTCCGCACCTGGGGTTCGCGATCGGGCAAGGTGGCGGAGAGCAAGGAGATGCTCCGAGGCCAGCAGTTGACGCTGCTCACGGACCTCGACGAGAAATACCTCTGGATCCGCGACGCGGGCAACAACGGCGGGCCGAAATCGCCGGAGAGCCTTCCCGCCGGGGCGTGGACGGTCTTCTCCGGGGTCGATGGCAGCGAAGTGGCGCGAGTGCCCTGGGTGCCGGGGGCGACCTCGGCGACCCTGATCGGCCGGCGCGCCTACCAGCTGGCGATCAGCGGCCGGCGACTGACCGCCGAGGGTAAGCCGGTCGCGCGGCACACGCTGCACGCCTTCGATTTGGACACGGGCAAGCGGGTCTGGAGCTGCGCACTCGGGGAGTGATGGCGAATCCGCCCAAAAATCCCGTTACATCACTTCGAGCCCCCGGCTCTTGATGCGTAGAAACGGGCGCATCAATGGCTCTCGAAGTCGATAGTGACTCTGGCTTCCAAAAGGGATCTTTTCTAGCACGCATCCCCGCTCGTGTTCGGCAAATGCTTGCAAGGCCGGCACGACGGCTTGCACATTGACCTGATCGCCGAACAGATCCGCCATCGCGCCGACTACGTCTGTTGCTCGGAATACACCTCGGTCATCATGCACGGCGGCACCACAGGCGCAGAGAATTTGCTGATAGCGGCTCGCTTTGGAAGTCTTTGTCGCCTTGCTGAAAGCCTGGCGGTAGGTTTCGATGGACTCCTCGACTGCGAGGCTGCACGCCAAGTCGCTGAAGGTGACTTGGTCGATTGTATCGATGTCACGGATGACGCACGCCTTACAGATGCTGAGACCGAGGAGATGTGCGTAGTGCGGGAATCCTCCCGAAAGATAAGCAACGTCCTGAAGTACACTCCCATCAATGTTAAGAGCGAGTCGTTCGGCACCCTTGGAGACAATTTCTTTGATTTCCTCTCCTGTCATCAGAGGCATTTCGACCTGAACCAAGTTTCGCGATACAGAAGGATGAACGCCGATCAGGTCGGTAATGCTCTCCCCAACCCCCACAAGAACAAGTGTGGCGTTCGGATTATTGTCTGAGAGATTCTTGAGGAGATCCGCCATCGCCGATTTTACGCCAGTGTCCGTGATGCGATCGAATTCGTCGATGACAAAAATGGCCTTCTGCTGTAGTGCGGCCAAAATCCCGGCGACATCGGCCGAATGAAGGCCGTTATCCTTCCCGAGGAATGCAGCCAAATTCGTCTTCTCTTCAGCTACTTGGCGAGAAAAACCGAAGGCGGTGGTTTTGAAATTGACCGTAACTTTCTGAAGAACCCTGTTCCAGATCGTCTTGAACGTGTCCGAGCTGTCGCAAGTTACCTTGACAGAGAGGTAATTCGGTAATAGTTGAGTCAGAATATTGACCAGCGAGGTTTTACCTACTCCACGTTGGCCGAAGACGATCGGGTGCCGTCCTGGGCTTGGGATGGTGTCTAAAATGCGCCTGACCTGCTGCACCCGGCCCTTGAAGAAGTCGCGGTGGTTGATCGGAGAGCCGGGAGTGAACACCTCGTGCATTTCAAGGCTTAGATTTTTTGGTGCGCTCATGACACTCGCTTTCCGCATTTCGAGGAAGTAGTTATTTGTCATTATATCGATTCGCTGGGCAATGCAACTAGGCCGGAAACTCGGACCTCCAGAAATCGCAAGTTGCTCGTCTACTAGCCGCGCTAGGCCAGAACAGGGGGTCAGTCGATGGCTGGCGACTGACCACCGAGGGTGAGCCGATCGTCCGGCACACGCTGCACGCCTTCGATTTGGACACGGGCAAGCGGGTCTGGAGCTGCGCGCTCGGGGAGTGATGGCGGGCGCGTGCCGAGGGCTTCCGACCGGATACAATTGGAGCTTTCTCCGCCTTTCTCCGCCTTTCTCCGCCTTTCTCCGCCTTTCTCCGCCTTTCTCCGCCTTTCTCCGCCTTTCTCCGCCTTTCTCC
>JANXSH010000802.1 GCA_025356615.1 Planctomycetia bacterium
CCCCTTCTCCGGCGTTTCGTAGGTGAACGAGTCCGGCCCGAACTATTCCGTTATCAGCGGGTAGTCGAGCAAGCCATCGGGGACGAGAGTCACCCTCCCGCGCCGTCGGCGGACTTCCCGGTTCGCCTGTGGCGTCGGAACTCCAGCAGCGACGATCGGAGGATCGGGGCGTGGCTCATCGCTGGGGCCGATCGGGGCGGGTTCGGTGGACATGGTCGTCTCCGAGGGGGTCACGGCTTCTTCTTCTCGAACCCCGGCTCCGGCAATGGCTCGGGCTTGATCTTCTTGAGCGCCACCAGGATGCGGGTGGCGTGGAGGATGGTGCGGTGCGGCTCCGCGACCGGCGGCAGAGGGACGAGTTTCGGGTCGTACTCGACCAGCTTCGGCTTGTCGGATAGCTCGAAGAACGCGGGCTTGCCGCCGACGCGAGCAGGGGGAACGAAGAGGAAGGTCTTGCCGGTGGCCGAGTCGGTGATGAACGCCTTGATCCGTTGCTTCTTGCTCCCCCAGACGGGAGTCAGGACGCGATCCGTGCCCGTCGCGGGCTTGGCGGCGCGGAACAGAGCGCCGGAGCGCGTCGCGAAGTAGAAGTCGTCGCCGAGCGATAGGGCCTGGAACGGCTCCACGAAGGCGGGGGGGGCGGACCACTCGAGCTTCCAGGGTTTCGGCTTCCACACCCCTTCTTTCGCGTCCCACTCGCCCTCGCCGAGGTAGCTCGAGAAGACGCGCGGTGCCTTCTTCACCTCCTCGAGATCCCTGCTCCTATCCGCCTCGCTGCCCGGCAGGTTCGTCGCCAGGAATTGGCGTACCCGGCATTTCCCCGCCGGGAGGTAGTCCATGTAGAGGAACTTGTCGTCGGAATGGACGGTGTCGGCCAGGCGTCCGGCGGGATTTCCATACGTGAAATGGGCATCGAGGCGATTGAAGAGATCCTCCCCCATCTGGGAGAACACAGGCATGTCGATCCGCTCGAGACCTCCTCCTTGCACTTCGAGGAGATACGTCGGGATCTGCTCGGGAGACCAACTGCGAGAGACCCAGAAGGCACCGTGGCTCAGGTGCCACCGGTGGGGTGATCCTCTGGCCAACGAGCAAGCCCGCGCAGGCAGCAGCTGTTCCCTCCCGAGATAGTGTGAGTAGACCTCGACCACGACACCGTCTTCCATGAGGGCGCAACCGACCACTTGGTCGCCGAGGACGACGCCCTTCAGGGGATCGCCGACGACGGGGTCGTCCTCGACGGGAGGTGCACCGGCGCAGGAGAACAAGCATACGGCCAGCGGGGCGAGCAGGATCAGCCCGAATTTCGACATGGTTGCACCTGGGGTTCGTTGCGATCACCGATAGTTCACGAACAGCCTATCCGTGGCCGGCGTGACCGCCGTCATCCTGAGATCGGCCTTGAAGGCAGGAGCCGCCGTGTCTGGCCTCCGGTAGTACAGCCCGACGAAATCGAGCGACTGCTTCTGCCAGCTGAGCAGGCGAGACTGGGCCTTGATTAAGGTGAGATCCGTATCAACGCTCCCCGTTCCCTTGGACACGGTGCCGTAGCTCGGGTCGAAGAGGATCGTCATCGGGTTTTCTGTCGTCGGGTCGAGGTATGTGATCTGGACGATCGTGTGGCTCCTGAATAGGGCGAGGGGACGTGTATTTCCCTGAACGGGAACAGAGCTCGTGAACGTGACATGCGGGGTCGGCTCCCAAAGATATGCCCTATTCTGGTGATCTACGGCACCAGGGTCGAGCTTGGCGGTGTTGGTAGCATCACCACCGGTCAGCGCCCAGCCTTTCACGAGCATCAAAGCGAAGGGGATGTCATCGTTGTCAAGCATTCGACCGGCCACAGGAAAGCGGGTTGCATCGTATGCGTTCAAGCGGTCCGGATCGACCTTGATCGACCGGAGGGCGGTCGTGGGATCGAGGGTGACGCCTTGAACCCGCACGACATCGATGAAGAAACGGGACCATGCGTTGCAGTCCCCATCGGCGTTCGCCACCAGTTGGGCCGTGGTACCTACGGTTAGACCCACCGTCCATTTGCCGTAGTATGCCAGGGGCATGGGCAACGTGAGCGACTGGTTGAGGATCGAGATGCTGTAGGTCAGTTCGGCACTCGTGAGATTCCTTCTCTGGAACTCCTTGACGATGGCCGCGCTCACCACGAGTTTCTCGGCGGCGGTCGTCGCCACTAGCCCCTGCGCCGCCTCTGTGCCGACGCGAACCACCGTGTGGTAGAGTTTCGATCCCGCCGGACTGGTCGGGGCACCCGCCAGCACATAGATCTTGTGCTTGGCCGTGTATGCTGCCGTGAGGATGACCGCCGATATTCCAGCGATTGCCCACTGCTGATCGACGGTATCGTTCACTGAAGCCTTGGCTGGAGCTCGAACATCTGTCCAGGTTGCGGTGACGGTGTGGCCAGCGAGCGTAGTTTTCACCTTCATATTTATCAAGGGAAACAGGAAGGGACTCGTCCCCTGAAACCTCAAGTTGTTGAGGATTCCAGTGATCAGTTGAGGCTTATCAATAGCGAACTGGGCCACGAGGTTGTATTTGTCTCCGGCGACGAGGGCGAACGGATCTCGAGTGTTAGCGGCCATAAATGACCATGTACTCGAGTAGGCTTTGCCATTCGAATCCGGAGTGATGTCGAAGACTTTACCATTCTGCACACCCGCACTGGTATCGTTGAACTCTTCGCTTATGAGTGTCAACCTCGGCTGCACGGCCACCAGGACGGCTTGGGAGACGGCACCCCCCAGCCCTCCCCCCGGCAACGGAAGTGTGAAGCCGAATGTCACATCTACAGTCGTTCCACCCGCGGGCGGCGTGTAGACGAAGCTCCCGTCCCCATTCACCTGTACCGATCCGCTGCTCGGCTGCCCAACCAACACCGCGCTGATCGGGTAGCTCGATGGGTTGAAGGCGTTGTTCAGCAGGCCGTCCGCCGCCGAGATGGACAGCGATCCCGATGCCGGGAGGACGTAGTAGTGGTCGTGGGCCAGCGCGTTCGCAGTCACGTTGATGGTCACGGTGGCCGGGGGGCTATCCAGGGTTCCGTCGTTCGCCACGAAGGTGAAGGTGTTCGTACCGACGAACCCTTGTGTCGGAGCGTAGACGAACGTCCCATTTGCGTTCAGCGCGAATTGGCTCGCATTGGCTGGGCCAGCCAGGAGTCGGGCCGTCATCGCGTCGCCATCGGTGTCGGTGCTGCTCGATAGCACGTTTTTCGTCGGGTCGTTCAGCACGCCGTTAGAAGCCATGTCGAACGACACATCTCCAGCAAGGGGAGCCGTATCGATCACATAGATCGAGACCGTCCCCGAGGTGGGGCTGTTGAGCGCCCCGTCATTCGTATGGTAGACGAACGTATCCGTCCCCACGAACCCTTGAGTCGCCTGGTAGGTGAAACTGCCATCACCGGCGAGCTGGAGTTGGCCGTGGGCGGGTCCGCTGTTCAGCACGAAGTGCAGCGTATCGCCCGTGTCGAGGTCTGTCGCGACCGCAGCGAGTCCCGGCGCAGCCACCTGGAGTACCCGCCCGGCATGGAAGGTGAAACTGTCATCGGGGGAACTGGGGGCCTGATCCACGACAGTCAGCGACACCAACACCGGCCCAGTCGTCTTGCCGTTCGCCTGCGCCTGGTAGGTGAACGAGTCCGACCCGACATAGGCCGCTGTCGGAGTGTAGAGGAACGAGCCATCGGCGTTCAGGCTCAACGTTCCATGCAGCGGCCCGCTCACCAGGCTCGCTACCGGAGTCGATCCGCCCACGTTGCTGTCGTTCGCAAGCACGCCGTTGTAAACCGTCGTCTGCAATGAGGTGTCGTGCTGCAAGAAGTAAGAGTCAGGCACCCCCACGAGGCCGACGAGCAGCGTCACCGTTGCGACATTGGAACTCAGCCCACCCGAGGTGTTGTGGTAGGTGAAGCTATCGTTCCCGTTGTACCCCGTCGTCGGCGTGTAGATGCCCGAGCCGTCCGAATTGAGCGTCAGCGTGCCGTGGCTGGGCGAGGTGTTCAGCACCGCCGTGATACTTTGACCGCTGACGCCGCTATCATTCGCCAGCACGCCCGTGCTTGCCGAAAACATCAGCGGCGTTCCGTTCGAGGGCAGTGCGTAGGCGTCGTCGATCGCCTTCGGCGGCGTCGGCGTGGCGATGGTCAGCGTGACGGTTGCGGTGTTGGAGGTCAGCCCACCTGTGGTCAGTTGATAGGTAAAGCTGTCGGCCCCGACATAGCCGATGACGGAGTTGTAGTTGAAAGAGCCATCGGAGTTCAGTGTTGCCGTGCCGTGGGTCGCTGCCGAGACCAGCAAGGCCGACATCGGCAGGCCGCCGGGGTTCGTGTCGTTGCCCCTCACGCCCGGCGCGGCGACGGTCAGCGAACCGGCGTTGACGGTGTAGGCGTCGTTGTTGGCCGTCGGCGGGCCGACGTTCAGCGTGACGGTGGCGACGTTGGAGGTCAGCCCGTTCGAGGTCACTTCGTAGGTGAAGACATCGGCCCCCGTGGTGCCGGCGTTCCGCGTGTAGGTGAACGAGCCGTCCGAGTTCAGGGCCAGGGTGCCGTTGCCCGGCTGTGTGTACACCACAGCCGTCATCGCGAAGCCGCCGGGGTTGACATCGTTCGCCAGCAGGCCGGATGCGGACGAGACGACGAGCGGGGAGCCGTTCGCGGGGAGAGTGTAGAAGTCGTCGATGGCAGTTGGCGGGGTCGGGACGACGACGTTCAGCGAGACCGTGGCGACGTTGGAACTAACGCCGCCTGCCGTGAAGTGATAGGTGAAGCTGTCGAAGTCCGAGGTGTTCGGCGTCGGCGTGTAGGTGAACGAGCCGTTGGAGTTCAGGACC
>JANXSH010000853.1 GCA_025356615.1 Planctomycetia bacterium
CTTCGCCCCTTCAGACATGCCTCCTGCTCCCCCTCCCTTTTAGGGGAGGGGGCTGGGGGGGGTGGGGTCTTCGATTCGCCTTCCCGTGATCCTTGGAACTACTGGTCAGCGACCGGAGGATTCGCGTTCGCATTCGCAATCACTCCGGTCGCTGACGCTCCCGGCTCGCCACAACCTGATCGTTCGGAAAAGGCGCATCAGATCGATGCGTCGAGCATCGCCTCGACCTCGATCTGGTAGCAGCTCGTGTTGCCGTTGCCGGTGAACAGGAACGCGCCGTCGGGCGTGAAGGCGAGCGACTTGATGGCGTTGTCCAGTTCCCAGGCGGCGACCTGCTCGCCCGTGTCGGCGTCCCAGAGCCAGACCGTGCGGTCGTCGCTACCTGTGGCAAAGTAGGTGCCATCGGGGCTATAGGCGAGACAGGTGATTGTCTCGGTGTGGCCGTCCAGCGTGAGCGCGACATGATTCGCGGCGAGATCCCAGAGGCGAATCTTGCGATCGAGTCCGCAGGATGCGAGGTGCTTGCCGTCGGGCGAGAAGGCGATCGCTGTCGCCCCGCCGGGTAGGGTCTGCGTGACCTTACCCTTGTCGAGATCCCATAAGGCGATGTGCCCATCCTGCCCACTCGTCGCCATCCAGTCGATGCCCGCGACGGCAAGGCGCTTGCCGTCGGGGTGGAACGCCAGCGCCTCGACCGAGCAGGGCTGGACGAGGTCGGCGATGAGAAGGGAGACCTCGCCGGAGGGCACTTTCCAGAGCCAGACATCGCTGGAACGAACGCCCGCGCTGGCGAGAATCTTGCCGTCGGGCCGGAAGGCCAGTGCGGTGATCGGCCCGGCCTGCCCCTCGCAGACGACCTGGCGGGCACCGGTCTGGGCCTGGTAGAGCGCGAGGGTGCCGCGATCGTCGGCGGTGGACGAGACACGACTCACGGCGACCCAGTTGCCGTCGGGACTCTGGGCCATCGCGCGCAGCAGCGGCGACTCGTCGAGCGCGGGCGTCGGCTTGCCGGACTCGATGTCCCAGGATCGGAGGTCGGTCCCCGCGCCGAGGCTGAACAGGCGCTTGCCGTCGGGGCTGACGGCGACGGCGGTTCGGCTCTCGAGGAGTTCGTCGCTGCCCGCGCCGGCCGGCCCCTGTCGGCTGTCCCAGAGGTGGATGACGCGATCCGCGCTGCCGCACGCCAGCAGCGGCGCGGGCAGGTTGCCTCGTCCGTCGTCCGGCGTGAACGCCAGGCAGCGGACTTCGCTCGCGGGCTGGCGCAGGACGGTAATCGTCTCGTTGAGGTCGGTGTCCCAGATGTGGACGACGTTGCCCGAGTCGGCCGTCGCGAGGAGTTTGCCATCACCGGACATCGCCAGGGCGTGGACCTGCGTCGCGTGGCTGTTGAGCAGGATGATCGGCTCGAAGGTGTTCACGTCCCAGACGCGGACGGTCGTGTCCCATCCTGCGGAGAAGAGTCGCCGTGCGTCGGGGTGCCAGGCCAGGCCCGAGATGCGGTCCTTGTGGCCCTCGAGGGTGCCGAGCTTCTCGCCTGTTTGAAGATCCCAGATGTGGATCTTCTTGTCCTCGCCTGCGGTGGCGAGCTTGGTGCCGTCGAAGCTGAAGGCGACCGCGCTGACGGCCCGGACGTGGGCCTTGATCTCGAGTTGGGCCTTCTCTCCGGGCCAGTCCCAGACGCAGACGAGGCCGTCGTCGTGGCCCGTGGCGAGGACCGCCGCGCCGGGCTGGAAGGCGAGGGCCGTGATCCAGGTGGGCGTGGACCACTGGGCGAGCTGGTTGCCCGAGTTGACCTCCCAGACGGCGACCTCGTCGCTCGCCGAGGCGAGGAGGCGTGCGGCCCAGTTGAACGTCCACAGGGTGCCGAGACTTTCCAGCGGGCGCGAGCTGATGAGTCGGCGCGTCGGAAGGTTCCAGCCGCGCAACTCGCCCGGCTCCTCCACGGACCACAGAGTACCGTCCGACGCGACGGCGACGGCGAGCAAGTCGCCATCGGTGTGGAGCGTCGGAGCGCCGAAGACCCGCGGAGGCTCGGACGGGCTAAGCGGGGGGAAAGCCGTCGCACTCATCGCACGTTTCTCGTCTGGGGGTGTTCACGCGGAGCCGAACGTTCGGAACGGCGGCACGCGCTGATTATACTCTACACTAGGTTTGTTCGCCGCGCCGACGAGAGGGCGGGAGGAAGGAAGAAGAAACTTTCGCCACAGACGGGTTGTCGGAGAGTCGGTCCGATTCGGCCCCCTCAACCATGTAGAGGAAGCGCCGAGAGCGACACGCGAGGCGCTATTTCCGTTCCAATCGTCGCGTCTTCTCTTCGGGGAATAATCGGCGCGCGTCCTCCATCATCGGGGACAGCCGTCGGGCGTCCTCGGGTAGGAGGAGCCGCCTCTTGACCAGAGCATCGCGTGCCTGGGTGAACCGCGCCGAGTAGCCCGCGAAGTCAGTGTACCGTTTTAGGATGGAGACGCGGGGGTCGCCAGCCGCGATTCGCTCCCCCTCACTGAGCGAAAAGGGAACGAAGGAGCCGGTGAGGCTCAGGAGCATCCCCTCCGCGCCGACCTCCCGGCTCCGCAGGTTCCACCCGGTGTAGGTGGCGAGGGGGACGGCGACCTCGATCGGTAGCAAGGTTCCCAGGTCGTTGCCATCGGCGTCGGTGCGTGGAACGAGGACG
>JANXSH010000504.1 GCA_025356615.1 Planctomycetia bacterium
GCCGGCCCGACCGCGCCGAGGCGGACTGCTCCGAGGCGCTGCGCCGTCGGCCCAACTGGGCCGAGGCGATGCTGTTGCGCGGCGAATGCCGGGCCGGGCGTGGCGACCGCGCGGGGGCGGTCGAAGACTTCGACGCGGCAATCGCCACAGAGCCGGGCGACTCCGCAGCATGGTTGGCGCGGGGGGCGGCGTCGGCGCACAGAGGCGACCACGCGGCGGCGCTGTGGGATCTGGCAGAGGCGGCCCGGCTCGACCCCAAGAACGCGAAGGTCGCGGCCTCGAGGGGGGCATCCTTGCGCGCCATCGACCGCCCCGACGAGGCGCTTGCGGAACTTCGGCGGGCGGCGCTACTGGACGCCCGGCACGCGCCGGAGATGTACGCCCTCCGTGCGTCGCTGCACGCGGCGCGGGGCGAGTACGAAGAAGCACTGGCCGACTACGTCGTCGCGCTGAGCCTCGACCCGACGAACCTTGCGGCACTCGCCGGACGCGAGCAAGCCCAACTCGGACTTCGCGCCCAGCCCGTTCCGGCCAAGGCTGCTTCTCCGTCGAGGGCCGTCCGGGGGCGGATCCCTACACGCAGGGTAACACGCACGCCTGTGGCCCGAGAAACGGCCCCGCCTCCCACGCAAGTGTGGCGCGTCGGCAAGGCGGTCGAGACCCATCCCGCCCTTCCCGCCTTCCAGCCGTCGGCCGGTGAGGACATCGACCTGAGAGAAATTTGGGGCGAGCGGACGGTCCAGCCGCCACCGTTGCCATCCCTCGTCGCCCCGGATCTGGCGATAAGCCCGCCCAGCACCCAGCAAACCCCGATCACCGTGCCGCTGATGCGGGATGCGCCGGCAACCTCGGACCAGAAGCCCCTGACTCCGACGGAGGCGCGGTGGGCCGAGGAGCAGCGTCGGGCCGAAATCAAAGAACGCGCCGCGAGGTGGGCCGACAGCCATACCGTTCCAGGCACTTCGCCCGCCCCCGCCCCCGTGACGCGAATCGTGCCCAGTAAGGAATCGGACGACGATTCTCCTGGGATGCGCTGGTGGCACGTTGCCGCCGTACTGCTGGTCCTGCTGTCGTTCGGGGGCGGCGTCTACGGATGCTTCGTCCTCTTCAACGGGGAAACCAAACTGGACGCCGAGGAAGTCTGGAAGGAGTTCTCCAGGGATCCAGAAACGACGAGCCAAAAATACAAGGGTGAGTTCGTCCAGGTCACGGGGAAGGCGAAAGTCTACCAGCAGCCCAGGGAGACTCGTACCTTCTTCGACAAGCCGGCGAGCGCCCTCTGGGCCATCGAATTCGTCTTGTCCCCGGCGGAGCTGAAAATGATCAAGGAGGGCGACACCGTGACCATCCGGGGCCGATTCGCCGCCGCCAAGGCCAAGGACCGGGGCACCAACGTCCTCATGAGCAACTGCACGCTTGCGATCCTTCCGGCGCGGAAATGATCGGGCGGGTCGTTCTCCACGATGCGAGAGGAGGAAGAAGTGACACTCGTGACCAGGGTGCGCGTCCTGGCCCTGGTAGGGTTGGGCCTCTGCGCGGCGTTGCTGGCCGAGACGCTGACCGCCGGGGCGGTGTGCGGCGACGGGGGCGGGTGCAACGAGATCCTGCATTCGGCGTGGGCACGTCCCCTGGGCATACCATTGCCGGCGGCGGGACTGGGGTTCTTCGCCGCGATGCTGGCGCTGTCGTTGGGGCAAGGGCGAGGCACCGCCCGGCTGTTCCGGTGGTGGGCACTGTTCGGGGGCGTCATCGGGGCGGGCCTGTTAATCGTTCAGGCGGTGGTTTTCGGCCGCTTTTGCCCGCTTTGTCTCCTCACCGATGTCGTCGCCGTGTGGGCCGCCGTCCTGGCCAGCAGGTGCGGCGGCGCGGAGCCTGGTAGCGGGCGGTGGCTGGCGGGGGGACTGCTCTCCTCGATCGCGGGGGTGGCGGCGTGGGGTGTGGTCTGGCTGATCGCCGGGCCAGGAAGGCCGCCGCCCGAAGTATTGGCCCTGCGCCACCCGACTCGGGTGACGATCGTGGAGATAGCGGACTTCCGGTGTAGACATTGCCAGTTCATGCACCTCGTCCTGGACCGGCTGGAGGCCGAGTTGGGCGACCGGGTCCATCGAGTGTGCATCATCGTGCCGACCGGAGACCGGCCCGAGTCCCGCGCCGTCGGGCTGGCCCTGTTGTGCGCCCGACGGCAGGGCCGCGACCGGGCCATGATCGACGAGCTTTTCAGGCACGGGAATCAGGACGCCGGACTCTGCCTCCGAGTCGCACACGAACTGGGGCTGCCGAAGCCCGCGTTCGAGGCCTGCCTGACCGAACCAGAAGTGGAAGAGGACCTCGAGCGCGAACTAGCCTGGACGCGAGCAGCGACCGCGCGAGGGTTGCCCGCCGTCTGGGTCGGGGATCGGCTCATGACCGGCGCGCGAGGTCTCGCGGCGTTGCGAGAAGCCGTCCTGCGTGCCGAATGACGGCGGGACTGGTACAGGGTTTAGTATCAGGAAGCCCCCTACTTTCCGCGATGCCACGAAGGACATTTCCGGCAAATTACCAATGGAAGGATGGATTTACCCTACACGTTCCACCGCCTCACGCCTTCGGGCGAGCTGGGGCATGATCGGTCGCACGGGGTCTTCCTCGCCGGACGGGCGAACGTCGGCAAGATGCGGGTCTTCCTCGGAATCGCCCTGTGGATGCGCGAACCTTGTAGCCGGGGCCGTCTCGATCTGGAGTCGGAGCCGTGGCGCGACGTGCTGCGCCTCGCCTCTTCGGGAGAGTGATCTACTGTCCGAAACGAAGAATTCGCCACAGAGGAACACAGATGAACATAGAAAAGACGTGAATGAATGAGAAGGAATGCTTGTAATTCATCCGCGTTCATCTGTGGCTAAATTCTGTGAGTGATCCCATGCGATTGCGCCTCGACTCCCTCCTCGCCGACCTCCGCGACCGCCCCGAAGCAATCCTCGGGGCGATCGACGCGGACCCCCTGCTCCTCCACCGCGTCAGTGGCGACCTCGTGTTGGCCAACGCGAGCCAGGCGCTCTACACGCCGTGCGAGGAGCATCAACTCTACGCCAAGGGCATCGTCTACCGGCGCGACCCGCTCCGGCTCGTTTCGCTGCCGCTCGTCAAGATCTACAACGCCGGCGAGCGCGAGGTCACGGTCGCCGACCTGGCGGCCATCGCCTCGGAGCCGAACGTTCGCCTGCGGTTCTTGCGCAAGATGGACGGATCGCTCCTCCAGGTCTTCCGCGACGACGGGCGGGTGATTTTCACGACGCGCGGCATGATCGAAGGCGCGCGATGGAAGTTCGACGAGGGCGACGAGGACCGGCAGGCCGGCTTCGACTACCTCGCCAACGCCCGCGAGATGGCGACGCGATTGCACCCCCGGCTGTTCGAGGAGGAAGCGATCCTCGACGGGAAGACGCTGGTCTTCGAGCTGATCCATCACGCGGTCCGTAAGGTGACGAATTACGCGGGCCGAGCCGACTTGACGTTGATCGCGTGCTTCGACCATCGGCGATTCGCCTACGTCGCCTACGACGAGCTGTGCCGGATCGCCGAGTCGGCGGGGCTCGTCGTCGTCGAGTCGCTGTCGTTCGCGGGCGACCTCGCCGCCCAGATCGACGCCCTCCTGGCGTCTCTGGTCGGCACGGACGAAGAGGGAACCGTCCTGTGTTTCGAGCGCGGCGACGAGGTGATCTACCGCGTGAAGATCAAGTCGCCGGAATACCTCCAGTTGATGAAACTGATGGCGTTCTGCACCTACGATCGCACGCTCGAAATGATCGACCGGGGCGGAATCACCGAGTGGGAGAGCCTCCGCGACCACTTACAAAAGCAAGGCCGATCGCGCGTGCCGGAAGAGATCCTGGGCTTCTACCGCGCGCACTGGGACCGCTTCCAGGCGTACCTCGCCGACCTCGCGCGGCTGCGCGCCTGGGCCGAGGGCCGCCGAGACGCCCTCTCGGAGGCCGTGCGAGTCGCGGGCCAGCCGGGGCACGAGTTTCGCAAGGCGTTCGCCGCGCGGGCCGTCGGCGAGCTGTCCTCCGCGCTGGTGTTCGCGGCGCTGGACAACCGGCTGGACACGCCGCGCCTGCGGAAGATCGTGCGATCGCCCGAGGAGGCGGCGGGACTGCTCGGGAAATTGGGCATCGCGGG
>JANXSH010000964.1 GCA_025356615.1 Planctomycetia bacterium
GCTCGAGGTGGAGAAGATGAAGGTCCTGCGCGACTTCCTTGCCCGGCTGAAACAGACCAGGGAGGATAGTGCCCGGTTGCTCGACCGGACGATGGTGTACTTCGGCAGCAATCTGGGGAACGCCAGCAACCACTCCTGCCAAAACCTACCCGTCCTTTTGGCCGGCGGGGGGTTCCGACACGGTCGTCACCTTCGCTTCGACCAGAAGACCGCCCCGCCGCTGTCCAATCTCTATGTGTCGATGCTCCAGCGAATGGGCATCGAGGCCGACCAGTTCGGTTCCAGCACGGGGACGCTCACCGGCCTGGAAGTGTCGGGGTGAAGCTCCGAGTGACTTCGAGGTCATCCCCGCAATCGCGCCCACTTCTCGCGAAACCCGGCCCGCCCGAACACTTGCGGGTTGACGACCCCGCGCGGCTTCTCGCCCCGAGACAGGTCCACCATGCCGTTGCAAACGGCCCGGCCGATGTCCCGGAACAACTCGTCGGTCCAGGCGATACAATGTGGTGCGAGCAAGACGTTGCCCAACGCCCCCAACGGATGCGGCCCGACGGCGGGTTCGATGGCAAAGCAGTCGAGGGCTGCCCCGGCGATTCGGTGTGCCTGTAGCGCCTCGAACAAGGCGTTCTCGTCCACGATCCCGCCGCGAGCGGTGTTGATGAGGTACGCATCAGGCTTCATGAGCGCCAGCTCGCGGGGGCCGATCAAGTTCCGCGTCTGATCGGTTAGTGGACAGTGGATCGAAACGAAGTCGGCCGTCGCCAGCAACTCGTCGAGGGGCACGAGCCGCACGCTGTCGGTGTCGCCTGTGGCGTAGGGGTCGAATGCCACCGGCTGCTTCATCCCGAAGCTTTTCAGCAAGGCGATGGTCTTGCGCGCGATGCCGCCGAAGCCGATCGCGCCGAACGTCCGGTCGCGGAGTTCCCGGCCCATGAAGCTCGAGCGCCGGTCCCACTGGCCTTCGCGCACCAGCCTGTCCTTGACGCGCAGGTGATGCGTCAACGCGAGCATCCAGCCGACCGTCGCCTCGGCCACCGAGTGATCGACCGCCCCGACCGCGATGAACACGGCCACGTCGGCCTCGGTGCATGCCGCCACATCGACGGCGTCGAATCCCACGCCGAACCGACCGATCGCGAGCAGATCACCCGCCTTCGCCACACTCTCAGCCGTGACCGCCGGAGTCAACACGACGACGCCCTGAGCATCGCCGATCTGGTCGGACCCGATGGACGGTCGATGCTCCTCGAAGCGACTCATTTGGATGTGCGCGTGCGAATCGAAGACGGAAAGCCCCATGTCGCGGTATCGGGGCGACCCGCCCGCGCCATAGAAGTCGCCCGTGAAGGCGACGCGGAATACCTTCGGCGAATCGGCCATGTTTCTCTCCCGTAAAGGTGACAGGGTGACACGGTGAACTGGGTCGTATCAACGCCTTGTCACCTTGTCACCCGCCGTCAGCGCCAGGGGTTGCCTTCGACCGTGGCGCATCGATCCTGGACGATGATGCGCTCGGGCACCGGCCCAGCGTACACCCATAACATGGCCATCGGCCCCTCGGAATCGTTGACGAAGTAGTGGACCCGGCCACGCGGCACGAGGGCGGTCGCGCGGTCGCCCACGGGGTAGCGTCGGCCCTCGACGATGCAGGTCGCGACCCCGTCGATGATGCAGATCGATTCGTCGAAGTCGTGGACGTGTGCCGGCAACCGACCGCCCGGTCCGAACAGGCCGTAGCCCCCGCTCATCTCGATGCCGGGCATCAGATCCTTGTTGAAGTAGTCGATGAACGCGGTGTTCGGCCCCGCCTCGAAACGCGGGGCGGTGCGGAATCGATTCACGCGCTCGGCCCCCTTCGTGCCCGTCGCCGACAGGGGCATGGTGCGGCGCGAGAAGAATTGCGTGACGAGTTTGCGGGTCGGTGCCTCCGTCGGCATGGCGATGTGGAAGACCGCAGGCTCCTTGTGCGACACGTTGCGGGCGTGGTGGGCCAGGGCGCGGGGAATGACGACGTTGTCCATCGCCTCGAGTTCGTAGCGCCGACCCTCGACCTCGACGACCGCCTGGCCTCGGAGTAACGTGATCGACTCGCTGAAGGGGTGCGTGTGGTAGGGCAGCTCGGCCCCCGGCATGAACGTGACGATGCCCGTGGTCAAGTTGCGGGCCTGAATGTGCGAACCGACGAGGCACTCGAAGGATACGCCCGGTTCGATCTCGACCTTCGTGCCGGAGCCGACGGGGGACATTACCTCCACCCGATCGGGACGCATCGACTCTGGAGGCCGCTCCAGAGATGCCGCCTTGCCGGGGGTCGGCACGAAAGAAGCCATGATGTTCCGGTCTCGCCCCACCGCTCGCAGGGACGATCGCAGCGAGCGAAGGAGCAAACCGCCGTCCAGCCCCAGGCCGATCATGCGAAAGCCCTGGTCGCGCCTCAGCAGCAAGTCTTCTTCGCTCGTGGCGAGGACGCCGCAGTGCTTGCCGGCCCGCCGGAGTGTGTCCTTCATCGACAGGATCTGGTCCGCGACCCCCGGCCCTTCCCACTGGCCCCGAAAGCCGGACGTGGCGGAGTAGTCGGCGGGGCCGAAGAAGAACAAGTCGGCCCCTTCCACCCGAGCGAGGAGGGGGACTTGCCGGAGCGTGCGGCTCGTCTCGATGATCGGGACGACGAAAACATTTTCATTCGCCTCGGCGGTGTGTTCGACGAAGCACTGGCCCCAGCAGGTCGCCCGTTCCGCACCGATGCCACGAACTCCCTCGGGGGGATACCGGGCGAAGGCGATGGCCTGTTCGAGTTGCTCGACCGATTCGACCCAGGGGACGACGACCCCGTCGGCCCCGATGTCCAGAGCGCGCTTGATCGAGCCGAGGTTCAACTCGGCGATGCGGACGAGGGCGACCGTGTCGCTGCGAACAGTGGCCCGGACGTGTTCGAGGATCTCCTTCCAATCCAGATGGCCGTGTTCCGCGTCGATCACGACCCAGTCGAGGCCGAGCGCCACGGCCATCTCGGTGATACTCGGTGCCTCTAGAGTGACCCAGAGGCCGACGACGGGGGTGTCGGCGGCCAGGTTCTTCCGCAGCCTCTGGATCGCAGCCGTCTTCACCTAGGCCTCCCGTCGGGTCGATGCCACAGACACGGAGCGACGGACGCCGCTCGACAACCTAATCAACACGGTAAGGGGAACGAAGGATGTCGTCAAGGTAGTCGTCGTGCCGCCCCCCGGATGTATTTCGCCGGCAAGGCATTGGTATCTACACAAAGGTAGAGAGGGAGGCAACCGCCGTGTGTCCCCGGCATGAATGCCGGGTCTAAGCGCAATACCGTTGAACGAAGGAGGTAGGGTGGGTCGAGCAACGCGAAGCGGTGCGAGGCCCACGCGGTGCGTCGAGAGCGCTTTCCCGTTGAACCACACGATGAACGCGACCATCACCCTTCCGCGTGGGCCTCGCACCGCTTCGCGTTGCTCGACCCACCCTACCACTACCACTACACCTTCCTTCAACGGTATTGGGTCTAAGCCCAATACCGTTGAAGGAAGCGTAAGTGATTATCCCGTGGACTGTTGCGCGGCAGGTCGCGGGATGATCGTTTCCTCGAAAGACCGCTCGAGTGATCCGATGCCGCGATGCTCGCGGCGTTTCTTCTCGAACTTGGACATCTTGATGCGGACGACGCGCGGGTTGACCCGGTTCTGTCTGGGATCGGTTCGCTCCGTGGCCATCTCTCCCAGTAACGCCTGGAACCAACCCGCCTGTGCCGCTTCCTTCGAGGGGAACTCCGGCAGCCGGTTGCGCAAGATATGCAGACAGCCCAGAAAAGACAGCCGATCAGGGTCCAAGTCCTCCGTCTGGGCCGCACACGCCATCATCGTCCGCCTCACATAGTGCCCTATCGACAGGGTGTACATCTCTCGCATCACCCCCAGCGGCGTTTCGCTTTTCAGGTTCGCCGGCTTGGTCACTCGCCAGGGGTCCTGATATATCTTTTGCTCGCTCAGTACGGTTTCGATTTCCCATCTTTCATGATACGAAAGTATCAGTTCGCGGGCTGGGTGGGCCGTCGCATCGAACAAGGTCGTCAGCAGCACATGGTCCTGGCCGCAGGCTACCCGCTTGGGGTCGTCGTGGGTGTAGCGGATCCCCCGTACCACGATGCCACCCTCGTCGCGTTTCCGCATCGAGTAACAGGGGGATATCTTGGCCAGGTACGAGTCATCGGACAGTCCCTCGATCGGCCGAAGGATCAGGCCGACCTTCACTCGAGCCAGCACCTGACACCTGCGTAAGATCAACTGTTGCCACAGCTTGTGGCTGAAGGAGCCGCGATCCCACAGCGGCAGCATGTCCGTTTTCAGGTGACGGAACAGGGCCGGGGCCATGGACTGTTCGCCGCACTCTTTCTCCTTGATGCCTTCGAGTACCAGGGCCAACTCGGCATGGGTGCCGAGTTCGGCCGGGCTGACTTTGCGGATCTGGGGGAAGGCACCAGTTCCCCGACCCCCTTTGGGGTAGCCGAAGGCAGCCGCATTGGCGTCCGAGTCGGGGACGTCGTAGACCGAGCCGTCCATGGCGACCATCCGCAAGCCTTTGTAGAATGCACCAGAAGTGTGCGGCTGGGCAGGCGGTCGAGCCAGACGCTCACAGAGCAGGCGAACCGGCGCGACGCCGAGACGCTGGCGCGCCTTGCGCAGGGCGGAGCGGTTGGGGTCCCAGTCGCCAGGGATGAGGCGACGAGCGGCTTCGAAGACCTGGCGGATGGGCAGTTCGGTGAGGATACCCATAGCCAGGACGACCCAGCAGGTAACCTCGAAGTTCAGGGTGCAACGGCGGTTGTCGAGGCATCCGGTGTCGGCGAGCACTTGCAAGACATCGCCAGGAGAGATAAACTTCTCCAGGAGCAGGAGTCGATCGAGGATGCGATTGGCCTCACCAGGCGGTAGAGTGCTTTCGCGCTGGGCACGCGGCTTGCGTTGCCCGCCGTGGGTGGGTTTCTTGGCCTTCTTGACCTTCTGCGCTGACATGGCGACCTCCTTGGTGCTTGGATCGTGAACAATCTCAAGTTACCAGGAGGCCGTCACTTGCGCCTACGTCTCGCTCTCCTTCGCTCCTTCGTTCAACGGTATTGGGTCTAAGCGGAAAAAGCATGGCGACTTCGCAAGATCAGCGAACCTGCTGGATGTGCTTCAGAGGGAAAGGGGAGACTCGGTTGTCACATTTTAGGCGGCCTTCGACCACATGGCAAACGGTGTCGTGCGCCCCCAGCGAGGCAACCGGGACAACCGCCCTTGACGAAGAGAGCCGATGACGAGGAGGGAGTGGACGATGGCTCATGCCGCCTCTTCACTGCCCGCGAAAGGGGCTTCTTTCGCTTCCTTCCGGCCCTTGCGCCACTCCAAGAAGAACTCGATCGCCATCGGCAACACCGAGATCACGACGATCGCGATGACCACCAGCTCGAAGCGCTGCTTGATCCAATCGATGCCGCCGAAGTAGTAGCCCGCGCCGACGCAACTCAGCACCCAGGCGACTCCGCCGACGACGTTGAAGGTCGCGAATCGGCGGTACTCCATCTTCCCGATGCCCGCGACGAACGGCGCGAACGTGCGGACGATCGGCACGAAGCGGGCAAGGATGATCGTCTTGCTGCCGTACTTCTCGTAGAAACTCTGGGCCTTGAGCAGGTGCTTTTTGTTGAAGAACCACGATTGCTCGTACTTGAACACTTTCGGCCCGAGGCGGAAGCCGACGCCGTAGTTGACCGCGTCCCCCAGGATGGCGGCGACGATGAGCAAGCCGAGCAGCAAGGGGAGACTCAACGGCGAGCCGGGCATGGCGGCGACCGCGCCGAGGGCGAAGAGGAGCGAATCGCCCGGCAAGAACGGCATCACGACAAGGCCCGTCTCCGCGAAGATGACGGCGAACAAGATCGCGTAGAACGCGGGCAAGTTCCATCCGGCCAGGTCATTGAGGTGCTGGTCGAGGTGGCGAATTTGCAAGAGAAGCTGCTGGATCGTCTCCATGGCCTATCCTATTCGTCAGCGAGAGGCTTGCGCCCCCTATGCGTTATCGGTGCGTGAAGATGTCCAAGGGTACTCATCCGCGTCATTGGCACAAGATCAATTGGGGGGACACGAAGCCCACCGGTTGCAACCTCACCATTGCCCAGGTTTGCGGCACGCCCTTCGCTGATGGGCTTAGCCGCTCGCCGGGTCGTCCGTGGCTTCCGCCGTGGCGGGTGCCGGGCCGCCCGAGCGGGCGGCCCGTACCCCTTGCACCATGAGCCGCAATTTCTGCCAGCCACGCCATAGCGTCAGCCACCCCGGCACCCCGTCCCCCTTGCGCCCCTGGTGGCCCCCCAGCATCGCCAGCGCCCGGCAGAACTCCGCCAGCGTCATCTCGCGCCGGCTGTCCCCGTACTGCCAGCCCGCCAGCACCTCCTGCTCTTGCCGGCTGAACCACTCCGTCGCCGGTCTCTCCCCCTCCTTCGCGTCCCGCCCCAGGTCGCGTAGGGTCAGCAACTGCACCGCCACCACGCTCAGCAGGGCTATCGCCGGCCCCAGCCGGTCCCCCATCGCCGGCTTGCCCCGCTCGTCGTGGTTCTGCTTCCCCAGTTGTAGCTCCTCGATCGAGCAACCGGTCTTCTGGCCCTTGTGCAGTTCCTCCACCACCCAGCGCGCCTCGTACCATTCGACGCGCTTCACCAGGTCCGCCACGGTAGCGACGGGCACGTTGGTCAGCAGCACCCACTCGACCGGCTCCCGCCCCGCAGGCGGGTCGATCTCGCGGACGCACACCACCCACACCGCCAGCGGCCCCTGCCCGTGGCTGCCCCGCGCTCGCCGGGGTGCTCGGAGCAGCACCGGTGCCGCCGCCATCAGGACCAGCGCCTCCCGCTCCGGGTGGCCGCCCCGAGCCGACACCCGCACCGTCTTTCGCGTCCACTCCGGCAGCGACGCGGCCAGGCCGAACAGCCGCCCGACCGGGTCGTCGGTCCCCAGCACCTCCCGCGTGGCGGGATCGACGACCTCCACCGCCCGGTCGTGGGTGGCCCGCACCACGTAAGAGCGCCCCAGGCGATGTTCGGACTCCAGGAACTCGAAGAGATCCGCCCCACGGTCGCAGATATCGACGTGGAGTTGGCCAGCCGGGGCGGGGCCGATGGCCTCGCAGGCGTGCTGCCACAACAGGCTCTCGCGGTCTTCGCGGTCGCGCTTGGCCTCGCGCGACTCCCCCTTGGGCACGCGGGGCCGGCGGTGCAGGATCTGGTTGGCCAGCCCCAGGACGCGGCGGCCGTCGGCGGCGACGGCCAGGGAGTTGTGGCAGAGCAGGCCGCGCGCCTTGCCGCCGGCGATGTGGCCGAGTCCCGCGACGGAATGCAGCCCGGAGTAGTTCAGCTCGGTGCCGTCGTGCAGCAGCAGGATGGTGCCGCCGTCGTCGGCCATGCGGCGGCGGGTGAGTTCCAGGTGGGGGGCGAGTACGGAGCGGTGGGTCACGCGTGGAGTAGCCATGAGGCGGTAGAAAGCCTTGAGATCCTTGGGGCGGGGCAGCTTGTCGGGCAGGGTCCCCTGCGGGTGGTCGAGGATCTGGTCGGCCAGCAGTACCAGACGCCTGGTCCTGCTGCGGTTGCCCAACTGGGCGGCACCGAAGTTCCGCTCGCCGAAGGAAAGAGCCAGCGCTTCGTCCATTGCCACGATTCCATGAAATGCCAGGGATGCCTTCCCGCATTTGGTATACCAAAAACCTGGGCAATGATGAGGTTGCAACCGCTGGGCTTCGGCTACTTCCATAGTCACACCCCTCCGATACGAAGCTACAGCGAGACCCGATTGCTCTTCGATGGTGGTTGATGCCGGCCGGAATTCGCAGAATGCAAGTGGGCGAAGTCGCATACCACCGGGAGAATCTCATGAAACACCGTGTCTCGTTCGGAATCGCTGTGACGTTGCTCGTGGGCGTTTGTGCCGGCGTCGGATGCTTCCCCTCCGCCGGAAACAGCCTGGAGGTGCCACAAGGTCTCGCTCGCCCGAAGGTCGTCCTGGCGGTCGGGACGATGGAGCCTTCGGAAGTGGTCGATGTTGGGGCGCAGGTCTCTGGTCAGATCAAACGCTTTGGCACCGACGCGAGAGGCAAGGGCAAGCCGATCGACTTCGGCAGCCCCGTCAAGGAGGGAACGGTCCTGGCAGTGATCGATTCGACCCGCCATGAAGTGAAACGGACGAAGGCCAGGGCGGATCTCAAGCGTGCAGAGGGAGGCTTGCTGCTCGCCCAGGCCAGGCTCAGGCTGGCCGAGCGAGAACTCGAACGGGCAGAGAAAGCCGATTCCCCCGATGTCGCGGTGGCAAAAGCGACAGTGGAGGTAGCGAAGGCCGCCATCGTCGTCGAGGAGGGGACGGTGGCCCAGGCCAAGGCGGGCCTGGAGCTGGCGGAGTTGGATCTCGGCCATTGCACGATTCGGTCGCCCGTCGCGGGAATCGTCATCGATCGGCGCGTCAACGTCGGACAAATCGTGAGGAGTAGCCTCGAGGCCCCGAGTCTCTTTCTCATCGCCAGGGATCTGAAGAAGCTTCAGATTTGGGCGGCGGTCAAGGAAGCGGACGCCGTCCACATCGCCAAGGGGCAGTCGGTGACGTTCACGGTCGATGCCTATCCCGGCAGGAAGTTCGGGGGCAAGGTTGCGGACGACCAGCCCCGCCTCAAAGCGACCATCGGAAAGGAAAAGGTCACCTACACGGTCGTCATCGATGTAGACAATAGCGACGGGAAGTTACTGCCCTACCTGACGGCGATGGTGGCGATTCAGGTCGAGGGGAAGAAAGAGTAGTGTGCGCGGGCACGGCGATCGTAGGGGAGGCAGGCGGCCGCACTTGGCGCGCCGATTTCCGCCCAGGGGGCCGCGTTTCCTGTCGATTTCCCTCTGGTCGAACCCTTTACCCGGCGATAGAATGTACTGATAAATCCATGAATCCGTTCGGCGGATCATGCCACATGCGGGGGGAGGCACATCCATCTTCCCGCCCCCGAGATTCGAGGAGTGCTCATGGCGAAAGAAGAATCGATCGTGGTCCAGGGTAAGGTCGTTGCCGCCCTGGCCAACACGCAGTTCCGCGTCAAGCTCGAGAA
>JANXSH010000981.1 GCA_025356615.1 Planctomycetia bacterium
TCTGTAGGTGTGGTAACCAATCATCCAATGGTATTCGGCGACATATTACCCCGGCCCGGAAGTATCGCAGTAATTAGCCCGACGCGCAAGCGAGGGATTGGGGTAGCCAGGCAAAAACCCTCGCTTGCGCGTCGGGCTAAGACTTCACTTCGTGATCTTCTTTCGGGCCGGGGTAATAAGAGCAATCGCTTTCATGGTACTGGCAGGTACGAGTGGGTTTGTCGTCTGATCGTTCCACAATGCCGATTGGCCTATTTTCATCATTGCCGTTCTCTTGATCGGAGGCTTCCTCAGCATTATGGTTGTCGCCATTCGAGGGGCGCATCTTCCATCGTCGCTGGAGACGATGGCGGTCTTTGGCGGAATCCTCAAGGACATCTATCAAGGCTAGTCCCATTCCTGCTCGGGTGGGGCGCTATCACTGGTGGCTTGTCGGGATAGTTGCCGCTCTCTTCCTTGTGATGCTGCCGAACGCCCGAAAAGTACGTCCCCGTGCCGCTCGCATCGACCTACGAGACGGCGTGGCGAGCGCTTCCCGCATTCTGGCGCGAGGTGTTGACCCCGCCGAGGCCGGAGTAGTCTTTGGGAAGTCCGCGTGAAGGGCGATGGCATCCCTCCGATCGAGCCAACCTACGCCTATGTCAGATATAGTCTTGCATCGTCGGCAAATGTCGCGACAATGAGGGTAGATTTCCCCTGCGGAGAACACGACCATGCGATGGCTGACGATAGCGATGCTAACGATTCCGGGCGTGGCCCTGAGTGCAAACCCTGCCTGCGTGTCAGGGCCCCGAGTCGGGCAGCGGCCCGGCCCGTATTCTTTCGTGATGTCCACCGGCGACCAGCGCGGCAAGTCGCAATGCTACATCTGCGAGACGGAAAACCGCCCGGCGGTGATCGTCTTCGCGCGGAGCCTGACTGAGCCTCTCGGCAAGCTCGCCGCTGGCCTCGACAAGGCGCTCGCGGCCAATAAGGCGAAGGAGCTGCGCGGCTGGACGACGATCCTACACGAGGACCACAGCAAGATCGACGCGGCCGTTGTCGCCTGGGCCAAGAAGCACGCCATCCGCACGCTGCCCGTCGGCGTCTTCGAGGACGTGGAAGGCCCGCCGAGCTATCGCCTGCACAACGACGCGGATATCACCGTGTTGCTGTTCGTCAAGCAAAAGGTCGTGGTCAACCACGCCTTCCGCGCCGGCGAGCTGACCGACGCGAAGATCAAGGCGATCTTGGAGGAGTTGCCGAAGATTACGGGGAAGTAAGGCAGGGGACGACGCAGCCCTCAACAACAACTCTGGAACAGAAATTTGCCCGACCGCCCATCGGTGGCGAGGAACGCATAGCCGATGCCAGCATCTCCGAAGTTGATGGAGAACGGGACGCAGGTCGAATCCAACTGGACCAGCAGTTGTCGGAACTCCTCTCCCGGAAATTCGTCACCCTGCAAGAAGCCGGGCGTCCCCCCGATCTTGTTCCCGGTCAGCGAATCGGAATATTTGTGATTGGCCTCGTCATCGCGCTGCCAATGCTCTTCTTCGGCAACGAATTCGGGGTCGTCGGAGAGGCTCAGCCCGACCGAAAACTCGCACGGCTCTTTCACCAATAGTTTACGACCAGGTCGAGCCACCATTCGGTAGAGAGTCGGCCCTTCGGCCAGCGCGTCCACCGGCACCAGTGCCTCTCCCGGTTGAATGATGAGTGCGTTCTCGCCGCCGTCCGGCTCCCACGTCCGGTCTATATGTTCCTCGTCGTTGTCGGTTATGAACAAGTAAGCCATGCGGCCTGGAATGTCGCCAAAGAGGTCGCGGTCCAGGGCGACTTGGGCGATGAACCGCATCGGCTCGCCGGTCTCACGGCTCAGGGGCCACTGAGGCGCTGAGAGCCAGGTCGGTTGCCCGCCGAACTTGGTCACGAGTCCTCGAACAGGAGAGGACTCTTCGACGAACTCGATGGACGCTCGCTTCACCATCTGAACTTCTCCCCGTGAGGAATAGCAGAATCACCCTCGCTCGATGATCATCGCGACGGCGTTGCCGCCGCCCAGACACAGCGACGCAAGTCCGCGTTTCGCGCCGCGCTGTTGCATCGCATGTAGAAGTGTGACGAGGACACGAGTCCCGGATGCCCCGATGGGGTGCCCCAGGGCGATCGCACCGCCGTTGACGTTGACCTTCGCTTCCTCGAGGCCGAGTTCCTTGCCGCAGGCCAACATCTGGGCGGCGAACGCCTCGTTCAGCTCGAAAAGGTCGATGTCGCCCAAACTCAGCCGCGATTTCTCCAACACCTGGCGCACAGCCAACACCGGCGCAATGAAGATGTCCTTCGGAGCGACACCGCTCGTCGCATAGGCCACGATGCGCGCCAGCGGCGCGATGCCGAGTCGCTCGGCGGCCTTGGCGGAGCCGACGACGACGGCGGCGGCTCCGTCGGAGAGCGTCGAGGCGTTGCCCGCCGTGACAGTGCCATCCGCGCGGAACGCGGGCCGCAGTTTCGCCAGTGTTTCGCCTGTCGTCTCGGGGCGGATCCCTTCGTCGCGGCTCACCTGCTTCGCCTTGGCCCCGGTGCCCACGGTAACGGGCACGATCTCGGCGGCGAACAGGCCGCGCTCCCACGCCGACGCCGACCGCTGCTGGCTCTGGGCCGAGAACCGATCCTGATCGGCTCGCGTGACCCCGCACTTGTCGGCGATGTGTTCCGCCGACTCGCCCATGTGGTGATCTTCGAAAGCGCACCACAAGCCATCGTGGATCATCGCATCGACGGCCTTCTGGTCGCCGAGCTTCCACCCCACGCGCGTCCCCATTAGCAGGTGAGGCGCCCGGCTCATGTTCTCCATGCCGCCCGCTGCCACCAACTCGGCGTCCCCCGCCCTGATCGCCTGGGCGGCGAGCATGACCGCCTTCAGCCCCGAGCCGCACACCTTGTTGATCGTGACCGCCGCGATCGAGACGGGCAGCCCCGCCGCCAGCGCCGCCTGCCGTGCGGGGTTCTGCCCTAACCCCGCCTGGATCACGTTGCCGAAGATCACTTCCTCGATCTGCCCCGGCGTTGCACCGGCCCGCGCGATCGCCTCGCGCAAGGCCACCGCGCCGAGCTGCGGCGCGGGCACCTCCGCGAAGCCCCCGAGGAATTTCCCGATCGGCGTCCGAACGGCGGAGAGGATGAAGGCGTCGGGCATGGGTCGCTCCTTCGTCGCGGGTGTTCTCTGGGGGCGAGGGGCGTGTCAACGCCCTGTCCCGTTTTTCAAAGGCGAGCGGGGCGTGTCAACGCCCTGTCGGGATCCTCTACGGTGATATTGTAGGGGAGTGTCCCGAGAGTCTCCATCCA
>JANXSH010000991.1 GCA_025356615.1 Planctomycetia bacterium
GGCAAGCGCGTCGTGAAAGACGAAGTGTTAGCGCTGGTCGCGGCACCGGAAGCGGGCAAGGCGCGGGCCGACTTCCTGGCGGCGTGGGTGTCGCACGACGTGAAGGCGAAGCAAGTCGAACGCTTCCAGGAGGCGGGCAGCAGCATCCCCGAGCGCCAGATTCGCGACGCCCGCGAGTTGCTCCGGGAGGCCAAAGCCACGATGCTCAATTCGCACCAGGCGCTAGCCAACCTCGGCCTCGACGTGTCCCTCGACGCGCTCCACGGACTGGCCGACGACAAGGTCTACCAGCGCGTCCGCCACCTCGGACTGCCCTCGTCCGTGGTCGGCGAGAGCAACCTGTCCGCGAGTCTGATCCCGATCACCGCCCCGCTCGACGGCGTCGTGATCCGTCGCGACCTCGTCCTCGGCGAGCAGGCCGGGCCGGGGCAGACCGCCTTCGTCCTCGCGGACACGAGCAAACTCTGGCTGCTCATGGACGTTCGCCAGGAGGACATCGACCGCGTCGGCCTCCGTCAGCCGGTGACGTTTCGTTCGACCGCGACGGGGCAGACGGCGTCGGGCGAGATCGTCTGGATCAGCGCCGAAGTCGATGCGAAGACGCGCTCGGTCAGGGTGAGGGCCGAGGTCTACAACCCCACGGGCCGACACCGCCCCGCGACGTTCGGGCAGGTCGAGATCGAGGTCGGCGTCGCCTCCCGCGTGACGGTGCCCGACGAGTCGGTGCAGTGGGACGGGCAGTCGCGGCGCGTCTTCGTTCGGCGCGACGGGCAGACGTTCGAGCCGCGACTCGTCCTCACGGGATCGAGCCGGAACAAGAGGACCGAGTTGCTCGACCCGCGAAGCATCCTTTCCGCCGGGATCGCGGGACATTTCGCCGGGGACATCCTGGGGACGATCAGCCGGATGGCCGCGGGACACGAGTTGCTCGTCCCGGTCGCGTCGGGAGACATCGTGGCTGTCCAAGGCGCGAACGTACTCCGGTCCGAAATGCTGAAGTCCCGCATCGGGGGGGATTGAACCATGCTGACCGCCATCATCGACTGGTCGCTCCACAATCGGCTGATCGTCCTGGTCCTGGCGGGCCTCTTCGCCGCTCTGGGCCTGTGGTCGCTGCCGGAGTTGCCCATCGACGCCTTCCCCGACACGACGCCGGCCCAGATCCAGGTCAACACCGTCGCGGCGGGCCTCGGCCCGTTGGAGGTCGAGCGCCAGTTCACGCACCCCATCGAACAGGCCATCAGCGGCCTGCCGCGCGTGCAGGAAGTCCGCTCGCTGTCGCGGTTCGGCCTGTCGCAAGTGGTCGTCACTTTCCGCGACGACACCGACATCTTCTTCGCGCGCCAGCAGGTCAGTGAACGCCTGGTGGGGGTCGAGCTGCCGGAGGGATCACCCCGCCCCCGCCTCGGACCCGTGGCGACGGGCCTCGGCGAGGTGTTCCACTACCACCTTCGGAGTGACACGCGGGACACCCTCGCCTTGCGAACGCTCCAGGACTGGACGGTCCGCCCGGCGCTGCGGACCGTACCCGGTGTCGCGGAGGTCAACAGTTGGGGCGGCAAGGAGAAGCAGTTCCAGATCCGCCTCGACCCCGATCGGCTCCTCGCCCACGACGTGAGCTTCGACCAGGTACAGGAGACGGTTCGCAAGAACAACTTATCCGTGGGCGGCGGCCACATCGCGCAGGCGGGCACGTCGTACCTCGTGCGCGGCCTGGCCCGACCCACCACGATTGCCGGCATCGAGGACATCGCCGTCGCCTCGCCGCGTTCGCCGACTCGCGACCCGGATACGGGGGCCGCCGTGCGCCTCCGCGATCTCAGCCGAGTGCGGATCGGCAGCGACCTCCGCGTCGGCGGGGTCACAGCTCAGGGGAAGGGCGAAGTCGTCCTGGGCCTGGGCTTCACCCTCATGGGCGAGAACACGCACGAGGTGACGACGCGCCTCAAGGAACGGCTCGCCGAGACCCGCCCCAACGTGCCGTCCGATGTCGAGGTGACGACGGTCTACGACCGCACGCGCCTCGTCGATGCGGTGATCGACACCGTCCGCCGCAACCTCTTCGAGGGCGGCCTGTTCGTCGTCGCTGTCCTGTTCCTCTTCCTCGGCAACCTGCGTGCGGGCCTCATCGTCGCGCTCGCCATCCCGTTGTCGATGTTGTTCGCCTTCAGCGGGATGCTCCGGTTCGGCGTGGCGGGGAGCCTGCTGAGTCTCGGCGCGATCGATTTCGGCCTGGTCGTCGATAGCAGCGTCGTCATGATCGAGAACTGCGTCCGGCACATGGCCCACGACAAGGACGACACACGCAGCAAAGTCGATGTCATCCGCGACGCCGCCGGCGAGGTCCGCGGCCCGACGACGTTCGGCGAACTCATCATCTTGATCGTCTACTTGCCGATCCTCACGCTCGAGGGGGTCGAGGGAAAACTGTTCCGCCCGATGGCCCTCACGGTCGTCTTCGCTCTCGTCGGCTCGATGATCCTTTCGCTCACGGTGATGCCCGTCCTGGCGAGCTTGCTCCTGCCGCGCCGGATCGACGAGCGCGACCCCTGGCCGGTGCGGTTGCTCCTCATGCCTTATGCCCCGCTGTTGCGAGCAGCCCTGCGGTTCCCCTACGCGGTGCTGCTGGTCACACTCGGCTTCCTGGGGCTGGGGGTGTTGTTCGGGGCGAACCTCGGCGCGGAGTTCATCCCGCGACTCTCCGAAGGCGCGTTCGTCGTCAACGTCCTGCGGGTGCCGGGGACGGACCTCGACGAGTCGCTGCGCGGCAACACGCGGATGGAAAAACTCATGCTCGCGGAGTTCCCCGACGAGATCGAGTTCATCTGGAGCCGATGCGGTACGGCGGAGATCGCCACCGACCCGATGGGGCCGGAAGAGACGGACATGTTCATCACCCTGAAGCCGAGATCGGAGTGGACGCGGGCGGAGTCTCAAGACGACCTGCGCGGCGAAATGCGCAAGGTGATCGAGAAGTTCCCCGGCCAGAAATCGACGTTCTTCCAGCCGATCGAGCAGCGCATCGACGAGATGATCTCGGGCGTCAAGGGCGACGTGGCGATCAAGCTCTTCGGCGACGACCTCGCGGTCCTGGCCGAGCGGGCCGAGGCGATCGAGAAGATCCTGAAGTCGATCTCGGGCAGCGCGGACGTGACGATCCCCCCGCCGAACGGCCTGCCCGTCGTCGAGGTGAAGCTGCGCCCGGACGAGCTGGCCCGGCACGCCATCCCGGCGCGGGCCGTCCTCGACCAGGTCGAGGCGCTCGCGGGCAAGGTCGTCGGAGAGATCGTCGAGGGGCAGCTGCGCTTCCCCCTCGTCCTGCGCTGGCCCGAGCGTTATCGGAGCAGCCCGGATGCCCTGTCGGCCCTACTCATCGTGACGCCGGTCGGCGAACAGGTGCCCCTGTCGCGCCTGGCGGACGTTCACTTGACGGAGGGTCCGGCCAAGGTGGAGCGCGAGTGGGGGCAGCGGCGCGTCGTCGTCAGCTGCAACGTCCAGAAGCGCGACGTGGGCGGATTCGTCGAGGAGGCGCAGGCACTGGTGGGCCGGGAACTCGGATCGCCGACGGGCCGCGACCGCATCGTGTGGGGAGGCCAGTTCGAGAGCCTCCAGCGCGCCAAGCATCGGCTCATTCTGGCGGTGAGCGTGGCTTTGGGCCTCATCTTCTTCTTGCTCTACATCACCTACCGCCATCTCGGGGACGTGTGCCTCGTCTTCACGGCGGTCCCCCTGGCGAGCGTCGGGGGAATCCTGGCCCTGTACGCCCGGCAGTTGCCGTTCTCGATCTCGGCGGGGGTCGGCTTCATCGCGCTGTTCGGCGTCTCGGTCCTCAACAGCATGGTCCTGGTGACGTTCATCCGCCAAATGAAGGAGCACGGCCTGGGCCTTGCGGAGGCGATCGAGCGGGCGGCGCTGACGCGGTTCCGGCCCGTCGTGATGACCGCCCTCGTCGCGAGCCTCGGCTTCGTGCCGATGGCGTTGAGTCAGGGCGTCGGCGCGGAGGTGCAGCGTCCGCTCGCCACGGTCGTCGCGGGCGGGGTCATTTCCAGCACGCTGTTGACGCTCTTCGTGTTGCCGGTGCTTTATCGGCTGTTCGGCTCCGGGAAGGCGACTACATCCGAGTTACCCTGCCACCGGACGATCTGAACCAGGCCCAAGTAAGAGTAGTGCCTGTTCTCCTTCCTCGTCTATGTAATATCATCACCCCCAGCGGCGCTCGACGGGCCGCGAGACTCTCCTTCACGCATCGCACTCCGGGGGTATCCAATGATCCGCACGCACCTCATCGTGGCCGGCCTTAGCGCCTGCCTGTTCGGCCTCGCCGGCCCGTCGCCGGCTCAGGCCGGGGACAAGGCACCGACGAAGTTCATGGTCTACGTCGGCACCTACACCAGTCCCAAGAAGAGCCAGGGCATCTACCGGATGGAGCTCGACCTGGCGACCGGCAAGCTCTCCGATCCTAAACTGGCCGGGAAGGTCGTCAACCCGTCGTTCCTCGCGCTCCACCCGACCGGCAAGTTCCTCTACGCGGTCGGCGAGATCGACACCCTCGCCACGAAGGGCAAGAAGACCGGCGGCGGGGGCGTCAACGCCTTCGCCATCGACCAGAAGACGGGGGCCTTGAAGCTCCTGAATCAACAATCGTCCGAGGGCGGCGGGCCGTGCCACGTCGTCCTCGACAAGGCGGGCACCTACGCCTTCGCGGCGAACTACGGCGGCGGCAACGCCTGCTGCCTCCCCATCGACGCGGACGGCAAACTGGGCGCGGCGACCGGGTTCGTCCAACACAAGGGCAAGAAGAGGCCTCTGGCCCACTCGATCAACCTCGACGCGGCTGATCGCTTCGCGGTCGTCGCCGACGCCGGGCTGGACAAGGTGTTCGTCTACCGCGTCGAGGACGGCAAGCTGACGGCCAACGACCCGGCTCACGCCGACCTGAAGCCGGGGGCCGCCCCGCGCCACTTCGCCTTCCACCCCGACGGCAAACACGCCTACGTCATCAACGAGTCGGCCCTCAGCATCACGGCCTTCGACTACGACGCGAAGAAGGGCACCCTCACGGAGGTCCAGACCGTCTCGACCGTGCCGGAAGGCTGGAAGAAGGGATCGACGGCGGAGGTCGTCGTCCACCCGTCGGGCAAGTTCGTCTACGGCTCGAATCGCGGTCACGACTCGATCGCCGTCTTCGCGGTCGATGCGAAGACCGGTAAATTGACCCACGTCGAGAACCAGGGCAAGGACATCAAGACGCCTCGCAACTTCGCCATCGACCCGAGCGGCAAATATTGCCTCGTGGCGAACCAGGATTCGCACAGCGTGATCGTCTTCCGGGTGAATCAAGAAACGGGCAAGCTGGAACCGACCGACGTGAAGGTAGAGATCGACCAGCCGGTGTGCGTGCGGTTCCTGGCGTGGCCGCGCTGAGGCTTTGTGAGGGGACCAAGCAGAATCTATCCGCAGATTGCGCAGATTACACAGATTAAAAACCAATCCATGAATCAATCTGCGGAATCTACGCAATCTGCGGATAGATTCTTGGAAACGAGGTTCTCACTCCTTCGCCCCGATGCACCACAGATACCGTTGCCCTTTGAGGTAGATCCTGCCGTCGGACACGGCGGGCGAGGCGGGGCAAGGGTCGCCGAGGTCGTTGGTCGCCAGCAACTCCAGCTCCTTCCCGACCCGGACGACGTGGCTCTTGCCCGCGCTGGCGGCGTAGATGCGTCCCTCGGGTGTCGTGAACGGACTGGCGGCGGTCGAGCCGCCCGTCAGGCGGAGCGTCGGGCCGGCTTCCCCTTTCGCCACGCTCCACGACCGCAACACGCCCGGATCGGTCAGCCGATAGACGTGGTCGCCGACGACGACCGGCGAGGAAAAGCCCTGCCCCACGTTGTCGATCTTCCACTTGCGATGCGTCTTCGTCACGTCGCCCTTGCCGGTCGGATCGACGCACACCCCCATGCCGCCGCGCCCGCCGTCGCAGTAGACCAACCCCTTCGCCAGGACCGGCGACGCGGTCGCCCCCGACGCCCGACACCACCAGACCAGTTTGCCGTCCTCGGGGTCGATGCCCTGCACGGCGCTGTTGGCCGCGACGAGCAGTTGGGGCTTGTTCTCGACGTTCGCCAGGATGGGCGTACTGTGGCCGAAGCCAGCCGTCGGCCGATCTTGCTTCCATTTCACGTCGCCGGACTTGGCGTCGTAGGCGAGGAGGCGAGATGTCTTCTTGACGCCGTCGAGTTGCAGGATGACCCGATCGCGATAGAGAACCGGGCCGGAAGCCAGCGCGACATCGAAGTCGAACGGCACGATCTCTTTGCGCCACAGTTCCTTGCCGGCGTGATCGAGGGCGGCGACGACCGAGGAGCCGAACACCACGAAGACGTGCTTGCCATCCGCAGCGGGCGTGGGCACGGTGTAGCCCCCGCGCAGGTCACTGGCGCGCGACCAGGGGCCGTGTTCGACGACGGTGTCCCAGAGTTGTTTCCCGCTGACGGCATCGAGGCAAAGGACGTGATGCTCGGGGAAGTCTTTCGGCGTCGCGCCGGCGGGCCAGAAGCTGGCGGTGACGAAGACCTTGCCCCCGACGACGATCGGGCTGGACTGGTTGGGGTCCCGGCGCGCCTTGTCCCCTCCGGGCAGCGGCACCTTCCAGAGGACGTTCTTTCCCGTCTTCGCGTCCCACTCGGTCGGCAGGGCCTTCTCGTCGGTCCCGCCCTGCCCCGTCGGGCCACGCCAGCCGGGCCAGTCCCCTGCGGGGAGCGCGGCGAGGCCGAACAGGAGGGACAGCAGAGGAATCGTCCAGCGCATGGCGTCGGCTCCCGAGGATCGATGCGAGCGGGGCAATATACCCCGCGCGGTCAGGAATGACACAAGAGGCGAAGGAGCCGCGCACGAAGTAAGCGGTCTTTCTTCATTGTCTTGCTTCGCCAGCCCGCTTACTTCGTGCGCGGCTCCTTGTGTCACTCCTGCCCGCGACAAGTATAGACGATGTAGAGGCGCTGCGAAGACCTCACACCCGAGGGAGCTGATTCGGACAACCGCACCGGAAACGTGAAAGCTGAAGCGAGTTACGCTTTCACTTCACTACCAGCGCCGCGATGCAGGCGAGGATGAAGAGGCCGCCGACGACGAGGACGGCGCACACGACGGCGGTCCTGAAGCTATTATCGGCGCGTCCAACGGAGCGCAGGAGGATCCGCGAGGAGGCGGGCAGACTCGGGGTCGGCGAGAGGTCACTCGACAGGGTCGGGGCGAAGGTGGCCAGTTCGCCGTCCGAACCGGGGGGGCCGAAGAACTGGTCGGTGCCCTCGCTCACTGGCCTTGGGGCCGGCGTCGCCTGGGCATCGATGAAGACGGGGGTGGTTCGCTGGGGTGCCCAGGGGGTGGGGCCGCTGACGGCGAACGGCTCCAAGGCTTTGATCACGTCCGCCGGGGTCTGGGGGCGGTCTTCGGAGCGCTTGGCCATGAGGCGATCGACGAGCGTGATGACCTCGACGGGCAGGTCGGCGCGGAACGCGCCGATCGGGCGGGGCTTCTCGGTGGCGTGGCGGATGAGCTTGTCGAGCGGTTGGCCTCCGGGGAACGGCACCTGGCCGGTGAGCAAGAAGTAGAACGTGCAGCCGAGAGAGTAGAGGTCGCTGCGGATGTCGGTCTTGTGGAGGTTGCGCGTCTGTTCGGGCGAGAGGTAGTCGGGTGTGCCCATGACGGTGTTCTCGCGCGTCAGGATCGTGCCTTGGGCGCTACCGCAGGTATCCTTGTCGCCGCCGGGCTGCCCGAGGCGCGCGAGGCCGAAGTCGCTGATCTTGATGAGGCCGGGAGAATTCTCTCCCTCGAGTCGCTGCGTCTGGACGAGGATGTTTGCGGGCTTGATGTCGCGGTGCAGCATGCCGCGCAGGTGGGCACAGTGAAGCCCGGTGGCACACTGCTTGATGTAGTCGCAGGCGAGGCCGACACTGAGCGGCCCCTTGTTACGCACGAGCTGGTCGAGGTTCGGGCCGTCGATGAACTCGAGGACGAGGTAGTAGCGGCCGTTGACCTCGTTGGCGTCGTAGGCCGTGACGAAGTTCGGGTGCTGGAGTTGGGCGACGGCGCGGACCTCGCGGAGGAACATATCGATGGCGCGCTCGGTCTTCAGGAGGTCCGGGGCGAGAACCTTGATGGCCACGATTCGCCGCATCGTGCGATGTTCGGCCTTGTAGACTCGCCCCATGCCGCCCCGGCCGATCAACTCCAGGATCTTGTACTGGCCCAGGAGGAATCCGGTCGTCTGACCGACGAGGATGCGCTCGGCCTGGAAGCGCGTGAGGATTTCTTGCTCGACCAGGAGGCGGGCGAGCGCCCGGCCACGGGTGACATCCCCGTACTCCCGCTCGATGAAGGCGAACTGATCCTCGCGCAGCACCCCGCTCTGACGCAGGTGCGCCAGGAAGGTTTGTCGATCGACGTTGGGGGAGGTCGCCATGACAGCGCTTTCGGGGGAGGGATCGTTCGTGGGCTACAACTAATCGACGAGGCACGCGTGAAAGAGTTCACACCGATTCTCAGCGGCAAACGGCAATCGAGGATACGGATAGTTTGCCTTGCGGAGCGAACGAAGTCGAATCTAATTTGCCGAATCGGGCCAGATCATCATCCGGCGCTGGAACGAAGTCGTGCCAGGCGAGGCCGCCGAAGAGGTCGGGGTCGTCCGCCACCTCCAGGTGGAGGATGCGACGATGCCGTGTCGTCCCCGGCGTCGAGCGGTTGCTGCAATGGGCGACGAGGGGGCGGATCAGGAGGACATCCCCGGCGTTCGCGTGCAAAGTGCGGACCGGGGCACCCTCCAACCTGAGCGCCTTCCCGTCGCGGTGGGAGCCAGGGACGACCTTGAGCGGGCCGTTAGCGTCATCGACGGAGTCGAGGTGGATTCGAACCGTGAGCATGTTCGTGAGGATCGCTTCGGGAGCCTCGATGTGCGGGACGCCTGCCTTGCGCGTCGGGCGAAGGTCGCGCGCCGCAGGAAGGCCATTGTCGCGCACCGCGATGGTCAAATCCTTGTGCCAGGGCAGCGCCCAGCTACCGCCGGGCGGCTTGTCGAAGAACAGAACGCGAACCACCCCCAGGCGCGGGCCGAGGATCGAAATCAAAGGCTCCAACAGGGCGGGCCGGATCCAGACGCTCGCCGAGGGAGGCCAGAGGACGAGGATGTTCCGTGCCGCATAAACGGTGCCCTCGCTCGCCAGGATTGCGGGATCGTCGGGGCGACCCGCGGTGATGGCGGCATCGAGATCCGACGCCATCGTCGCGGCCTCGTCCGGCGTGAAGACTGCGGGGAGTGTCACGAATCCGTCGCGCACCAGGGCCTCGAGGTCCAGCGAAAGCATACCCACCTCCATGAATCGAGGGCAACCAGCCCTCCCAATCTGCCTATTCGCTTCGATCCGACCTTCCAAACAGATCTTTCCCGCCGGGAAGATTTGTCATCTTCCGTATATGAGGTATACTCGAAAGGGAACCTAGTGTCCTGTCGCGAGTCGAGTTAGGGGTTTTCGGCCATGCTGAATGAAGACTCTCCCACCACCGACACCAAAGAGAGGGAGCGTAAGGCGTCCAACGATCGCCGCAAGAACGCCATCCCCGTCGCCTACGAACGCCGCACCGGCAAGGAGCGGCGGGACGGCAAGGGGGAAGGAATCGGCGAGCGCCGTCGTCAGGTCGATCCGACGACGTGCGAGAAGGACTACAACGACGAAGAGATCATCTTCATGAAGGCGATGGACCTCTACAAGCGCTCCAACCGCCGCCCCTTCCCGACCTGGAGCGAGGTACTCGAAGTCCTGCGCTCCCTGGGCTACCGCAAGACCGAGACCGCGACGGCTCTGCCGGGCCTGCCGGTGATGTCCGCACGCGAGTAGTGACGAGCCATAGGGTGGGTCGAGCGACACCCTACGAGCGAACGGGAATGATACGAGCATGGCGCGAACGGCACACATTACGCGGACCACCGGCGAGACGGCCATCACGCTCGCCCTCGACCTCGATGGCTC
>JANXSH010001005.1 GCA_025356615.1 Planctomycetia bacterium
GCTCGACCCGCCCTGCGCGCCGAGACGCACTCCTCTGGTCGGAATCGCTCCCGCCGTTATAATGACCGATTGTATGGCTTTGCCACAGATTCTCGACGTGCGTCGGGAGGCGAGCCAGGCTCCTTTTTCTTTCGTGTGCCCGATCAATCGCGAGAGGGGGGGTTCCGACCCCTCGTCCCGAGGCCGGGCGGCAGAGGGTACGTTCCGAATATGGTCAATCGTAACTTGCTTCGCCAGTATGACCCCTCCGAGCAGGATCTCCAGTTCGAGATGTCCTCGGCCCGGCTCGACAGTCTCACCGGCGAGACCCCCGAACTCGAGGAATACTACCAGCGGGAACGCCAGCCGTTCGAGGTCAACAAGATCGTCCGGGGCCGGGTCGCGAACATCGTCGGCGACGATGTGGTCGTGGACATCGGCTACAAGAGCGAAGGCGTGATCGCCATCTCGGAGTGGTACGACGAGGGCGAGGACCGCGTCAAGGCCCCCCAGGTCGGCGACGAGATCGACGTGCTCCTCGACGCCGTCGAAGACGAGTCCGGTGCGATCGTCCTTTCCTACCGCAAGGCGAAGCGGCAAAAGGAATGGGAAGAGATCATCTCCAAGCACAAGGAGGGCGACGTGGTCGCCGGTGCGGTCACCCGGAAGATCAAGGGCGGTCTGCTGGTGAACATCGGAGTCAACGTCTTCCTGCCCGCGAGCCAGGTCGATATCCGCCGTCCGCCCGACATCGCCGACTACATCGGTCGCACCATCGAGTGCAAGATCCTCAAGATCGACGAGGCCCGGCGCAACATCGTCGTCAGCCGACGCCGACTCCTCGAGGATCAGCGGGACACGCTCAAGAAGACGCTCCTCAGCGAGATCGAGGTCGGCCAGGTCCGCAAGGGCGTCGTCAAGAACATCGCGGAGTTCGGCGCGTTCGTCGATCTCGGCGGCATCGACGGCCTGTTGCACATCACCGACATGAGCTGGGGTAGGGTCAACAACCCGCACGAGATGGTCCACATCGACCAGCAGCTCGAGGTCTGGATCTTACAGGTCGATAAGGACCGCGAGAAGATCGCCCTCAGCCTCAAGCACAAGACCGCCAGCCCGTGGCAGAACGTCGCCGACAAGTACCCCGTGGCCAGCCGGCACAAGGGCGAAGTCGTCAACGTGATGACCTACGGCGCGTTCGTCAAGCTCGAGCCGGGCATCGAGGGACTCGTCCACATCAGCGAGATGTCGTGGACCCGCCGGATCAACCACCCCAACGAGTTGGTCAACATCGGCGAGGCGATCGAGGTGCAGGTCCTCAACATCAACAAGGAGAAGCAGGAGATCAGCCTCGGCATGAAGCAGGTCCAGCCCAACCCGTGGGACAAGGTCGCCGAGCGCTACCCGACGAACACCATCGTCACCGGGACGGTCCGCAACCTCACGAACTACGGCGCGTTCATCGAGATCGAGGAGGGCATCGACGGCCTCTTGCACGTCAGCGACATGAGCTGGGTCAAGAAGGTCGCGCACCCGTCCGAGGTCGTCCAGAAGGGCGACAAGGTCACCTGCATCGTCCTCAACGTCGATCAGGAGCGCAAGCGCATCGCGCTGGGCCTCAAGCAGATGAACAACGACCCGTGGGAGGGCGACATCCCTGGGCGCTACAAGCCCAACGAAGTGAAGAAGGGCAAGGTCACGAAGCTGACCAACTTCGGCGTCTTCGTCGAACTCGAGACCGGACTGGAAGGCCTGCTCCACATCAGCGAGTTGGCCGAACACAAGGTCGAGACCCCCGAGGATGTCGTCAAGGTCGGCGACGAGATCGAGGTCAAGATCCTGCGCGTCGATGTCGCCGAGCGCAAGATCGGCCTCAGCCGGAAGCGCATCGGCATGCCGGACGAGGAGCCGGAGGAGGGGGCCACTCCCCCCGTCGAGGGGGCGACCGAGGGGACGCCCGCAGGCACCGAGCCTGCCAAGGCGGCCAAGACCCCGGCGCGCGGGGATCTTCGCGGCGGCACGGGCTCGAGCGGGAGTCAGCTCATCAACATGCCCGAGACGCCTGAGTAAGGCGACAAGGTGACGAGGTGACGAGGTGACAAGGTGATGGCAAGTGTCCGCTTCTAGGAGGAGCCGCTTTCATCACACCTTGTCACCTCGTCACGCTTGTCACCTCGTCACCGAGTGTCGGCCAGGAGCGCTTGTTCGCGATGGTAGGGGTGGGGCGACTGCGCCGATGGTGACGACGCGCTCGGTTGCGATCGTGATAGGGTGCCTCCCCCCGACGGGCTTGCCCGCGCCTGTCGAGGTTGTCCAGTGGGACGAGCCTTTCGGACGATAGATCCTTTGGTTCCCGGATAGGATAACCTGTCTTGCTCCTCGAGTCAGAGACGGACGATCCGGACGCGAATGGCGTGCTCACTGGCAATACACCCTGAAGTATCCTACCTTAACAGGCAGGGTCACTGCACCGCGCTGGATATCCCATCATGACACGACCTCGTCGGCTCAAGAATGATTCGGTCCAGTCGCCGCTGGAGACGTACCTCCGCGAGATCAACGAGACCCCGCTGTTGAAAGCGGAAGAAGAGAAGTTCATCGCCTACCTCATCAACGGTGGGGAAGACGAGGAGCGCGATCAGATGGTTCGCGAACACCTCATTCGTCTCGGTTTCAAGTCGGCGATGTCGTGGGGGAGCAACCAGGCCCGCGACCACATGGTGAAGGCCAACCTCCGACTGGTGGTCAACATCGCCCGCAGCTATGTGGGCAAGGGGTTAGGGCTTCAGGACCTGATCGAGGAAGGGAACCTCGGGTTGCTCCGCGCGGTCGAGGGGTTCGACCCCGACATGAACACCCGGTTCAGCACCTACGCCAGCTACTGGATCAAGCAGTCCATCAAGCGGGCGTTGGTCAACACGGGCAAGACGATCCGCATCCCCGCCTACATGGTCGAGCTACTCTCCAAGTGGAAGCGGGCCTCCGCCAAGCTCCAGGAGGAACTCGGCCGACCGCCGACCCAGGAAGAGGTCGGCAAGGTTCTCGAGCTGCCCAAGAAGAAGCTCAACATCATCAAGAAGGCGATTCGCGTCTACAACTCGGCCCCCCAGACCGAGCAGTCCGACAACGGCTGGTCCCTCGACGAGATGCTCATGGACGGCCACACCAAGACGCCGGACATGGAAATGGTCGAGGCCGACGACCTGACCCACGTCATGGACCTGTTGGACAAGATGGACAAGCGCGAGGCCACCGTCCTGCGCATGCGCTTCGGCCTCGACGGCGAGGAGCCACGCACGCTCAAGGAGATCGGCGAGAGCCTCGGCCTGACGCGCGAGCGCGTCCGTCAGATCGAGGGCGAGGCGCTCGCCAAGATGTCCGAGGTCATGAACGCCGACTGAATCGTCGTGCCGTCGGGAACCCTCACCCAGACCGGGCAGTTTGCCCGGCCTGGGTGATTTCGTTAGTACCCCCACAACTGACTCGGAATGTCTTTCTGGAGTACCGCGAGCTTGCGGAGGGCATCCTTCTCGACCTGACGAACCGCATCGCGGGTCATGTCAAGGCTCTTGCCGATCTCCTCGAGAGTCTTGGGATCCTCTTCCAGCCCGTACCGCATCCGCAACACTTTCGCCGAACATTCGTCCATCTCGTGAAGTAGTTCGGGGAACTGTCCCAGCGAATCGACGACCCAGTAGGTGTTGGACGGGAGCCGCTCTCGGCTGTGGGTGTCCCCGAGCCACCACAGTTCTTCGAGGTCGCACTCGAGCAGTTGCGACGGGATCAGGAATCGCGATTTTCGCAACTCCTCAACCTCCCACCCGTGCCTCTCGACCTCTACCCGACGAGTCGGACGAATGGCACGGAGAACTTCCGTCGTCCATCCGTTGCTAGTCGCTGATTCTCCCAAGAGCAGCCGCTGCAATTGAAGTAGTAGCGGCGACCGGGCCAACTCCGTAATCCCGCCACGAACTCGATCGGTGCGGTTGTGCTGCCATTCACAGTGGTGCTGACGCAAGTCCAGGCTCCGCAACTCCGGCAAATTGCGCGAATTCGCCAGGGCGGTCACTCCCGCGTCCCCGCTGTCGGTGTCGCATAGCCCGAGATCGACCAATTCGGCAGAGTTCGGCGAGTCTGCCAGAGCCGATGCGCCATTGTCTCCGAGCGGGTTCCCTGCCAGATCCAGCGATTCGAGGTGCCGCATGTGGGGCGAATCGACGAGACGCACCAGGCCGAGGCGAGTCAGCCCGTTGCCGGACAGATCGAGCCGACGCCATCGCGCCGAGCCTGCCAGCAGCGCAATCAGCCCCTCGTGCCACAGGCCGCACCGCGCCAGGTGCAATTCGCTCCAGTCGTTGGACGATCGAGTGGTTGCGAGAAGCCCCGCGCCCGTCGGGCCGATCGGGTTGTCACTCAAGTCCAGCGCTTGCAGCAGGCCGATGAACCGGGACGAGGTCAGATGGATCAGCGCGGAGGAGTCGATGCCGTTGTCGCTGAGGTCCAGGCCGCGCAGGTGGGCCAGCCACGGCGACGAAGCCAATTCGGGCAGATGGTCGCCGGTCCGGGTCAGCTTCGCTACCGTCAAGGTCGGCCACTCGGCGAACCAGTCGGCGGCGTGGTCGAGGAAGACCGAGGCGTCGGCATGCACCGCCTCGACCATGCCGCGCCGGAACGTCCAGCCGTGAAGGGTGTCGGCCCAAGGGCCGAGCCAGACTCGTCCCCACCGGGCGAGCAGTTCGTTCTGGCGTGCTACGAGTTGCGCTGCTCGCTCGCTGAGTGGCCAGAGCGCGGCCAATTCGATTTGCACGCGAATCAGTTCGGCGCGGGCAGAGGATTCATCGTCGCCGCGATCCTCCAGGAAGTCGGCGAACACCAACCGCGTGAGATCGTCGTCCGGCTCTTGTTGAAGGGCGTGAAAGAAACCTTCGTCAGGAAATGGCATTCGGAGGTGGTGGCCCACAGGGCCGGTTCGGGTGGCTCCCCGAGTGCGCCACGAACCATCGTGGTGCCTCCGGTCAGCCGCTTGGAGATACAGTATCAGGGGGCTGAATGGTTGGCAAGATGGATAATCGCGAATCGTCCTGCGCATTCGCTGGGTGCGGCAAATGTTTCGGGGGAGCGTAGGGTGGGTCGAGCGGAGCGAGGCCCACCAGTCTGACACTCGTGTCAAGGATAGGGTGAAGCCAGAGAAGTGCTGGTGGGCCTCGCTCCGCTCGACCCACCCTACGAAATG
>JANXSH010001016.1 GCA_025356615.1 Planctomycetia bacterium
GGTGGCCGCGCGGGATGCGAAGCGGATCGACCTTCACCCGGAGGGTCATGTCCCCGCCGGCAGGCGCGACGAGCTGATACATGGGATGATCTCCAAGCAAGAGGGTTCTTCGAGACACAGTGATCCAGGCTGGATTCGAACCAGCGATCTCCGCGATGTCAACGCGGCGAGCACTCCGCTGCTCCACAGGATCGGTTTCAGTCGGGCCGGCAGGAGTCGAACCTGCCTCACACCGCTTATCAGGCGGCGGACTCGCCGCTCGGTCCACGGCCCGATTCGTACAGTTGGGGCGCAGGGAGTCGAACCCCGTCTACCTGGTTCAGAGCCAGGCCGGCTTCCGTTACAACACACCCCAGATCGTTCGGCCCGTTGGGAAAGGATGGTCGCGAAGAGGAAGGCATCCCCGTAAGCAGGATTCTGTTCTATGCCATCATTTATCTAATGCACCTACCAGACCATCGTCGCCCTGCTCACCGGCTCCGGTCTATTTGGCTTGCACCCTCCGAGGTGGTAACGATACTGGGCCTTTCGGCCGGTCTCTCCCTCGTTAAGCAGTAGTGTCCTGACTTTCCTCCAGAACGGTTGCCCGCCCCGGCGATGGCTCGAAATGCCTCCCTCGTCGCGGTCCGCAGTGTCCTCCGGTCGCCCGGAGAACCCAGCGCCCCGAGGTCAGTTAGAACCTCGGGTACTTGCATGCTAGCAAGTCGGCGTCCGAGATCACAAGAGCAGGCTCCGAGACGAGGCTCGACGGGCCGCGACTCGGAAGGCGATTCGCACCCTGAATTTGGGTGATGAGCTTGCTCATGCTACTCTCTTGTACGCAAATCGAGCGGAGTTGTGACAACGAATGTCGCGGGATACGCCAACAAGGACGCGGCGAGGTGGCGTCGGGTTCGCGCGGAGGAGGAACGGATCGCGCTCACCCCGTTCGACTCCGCTCCCTCGCCTCGGAGTACGTCTCCTCGAGGTGTATCGGCACGACTCCCGCGTTGCGGAGCGCCAGCGGCAGCTCGGGCAACGGCTGGCCCAGCGTCAGGGGACGTGCCCATACCTCGATCTGGTCCCCGGTAGACTGCCGAGACGGACGGTAGGCGACGGCATAGGTCGTGGCGGCTGGGACGATCGTAAATGGCGTGCCGTGGCCGAGCAGGGCCATCAACTCGTTGTGCAGGTTGGCGAGGCGGTTGGTCACGATGTCCACGACGACCACACCGATGCCGGCCGTGAGGTAGCTCAGGCATTTGGCCGTGAACGCCTGTCGTGTCTCGGGGCGATCCTTGTTGCCAGGGCTTATGAGTTCGATGGCCCCGACCAGGGTCACGCCCGAGGAGGTGGAGTAGACCTGGACCTCGATTTCATCGGGGAATACGGTCGATAGGACGAGACTCGTTGCGGGCGGTGCCCAGGTCTGGACGAGAGTCGCGGTCGAGGATCCCGAACCATTGGCTCGCTCGAACGTCCCGACATCGACCTCGACTCGGCTGCCGATGTGGACTTGCAGGTCAGCGTAATACTCGTCCGTGAGGACATCTTGATTGAGATTCTCGACGAGGGCCGCCGCCCACATGGCGTGAAAGCCCTCCCAACTGCGGCGGTCGCTGATCGGCGGATGGAAGTGATCGAGCAATGGCATGGAAGCACCCTCGCGGTTGGGTTCGTCGAACGGGAATTGATTCTACCTCCTATTCGATGGACTTCGCAACGGATAGTCCTCGCCGTCGAACGACGCTGTCCCGACAATAGCTCCGGCATGAGATGCACCGTTGATCCAAGGGGGGGCGAAACATGAGCAGACTCGCATCGAGGTGTGTGGCCGCGTTGATCCTTCTGGTGTCGGGCCAGCAAGCGTGGGCGGACCTCCAGGTCGCGCCCGTCTTCGGGAGCCACATGGTACTCCAGCAGGGCCTCGAGGTGCCCGTCTGGGGCATGGCCGATCCGGGCGACAAGATCACCGTCAAGTTCCAGGACAAGGAGTCCACGACCACGGCGGATGACAGGGGCCGATGGCTGGTCAAACTCCCCAAGATGGAGGCGGCCCCCAAACAGAAGGGGACGGAACTCGTCGTCGCCGGCCAGAAGAAGACCGTGACGTTCACCGACGTGCTGCTGGGCGAGGTGTGGCTCTGCTCGGGGCAGTCGAACATGCAATGGAACATGGGGCAGTCCGACGCCGAGGACGATATAAAGTCCGCCGATCTGCCCGACATCCGTCACCGGGGCAACGGCGGTAGCTGGACGGTCTGTTCTCCCAAGTCGGTGTCGGGATTCACGGCGGTGGGGTTCTACTTCGCGCGCAAGGTCCACAAGGAGACCGGCCTGCCGATCGGCCTACTCGACAACGCCATCGGCGGGACGGCGATCGAGCCTTGGCTCGCGCCGGGCAGCTACGAGAAGGTGGCCGAACTGCGTCCCATGTTGGACGCCGAAGAGGCGCGAATCGGGCAGTACAACAAGCAGATCGCGCTCCACCTCGACAAGGTGGAGGACTGGGTCAAGACCACCCGGCAGGCTCTCGCGGCCAAGAAGAACGCGCCGCCTCCCCCGCTCCTCCCGCTCTACCCCGTGGCACCGTTCTCGCACCTGTATCGCGGGTTCACGGAGCCTCTTCGGCCTTATGCCGTGCGGGGAATGCTGTGGTATCAGGGGGAGAGCAACGGCCACGAGGGCGACATCTATTTCCACAAGATGAAGGCTCTGATCGATGGCCAACGCAAGGTCTGGGGTCAGGATTTCTCCGTCTACGTCGTCCAGTTGCCGCAGATCGGCGGTCCCTCCACGAACCCCGAGGGCGGCGACGGCTGGGCGCGCCTCCGGGTGGCCCAGTCGAAGTGTTCGACGATCCCGAACACCGGCGTGGCCGTCACCATCGATGTCGGCGACCCGAACGACATCCACCCGCGCAACAAGAAGGACGTGGGCGAGCGCCTGGCCCTCTGGGCACTCGCCAAAGACTACGGCAAGAAGGGCCTCGTCTACAGCGGCCCGACCTACAAGGGCATGAAGGTCGCGGGCGATAAGGCTCGACTCTCGTTCGACCACGTCGGCGGCGGGCTGATCGTCGGCAAGAAAGAGGGCAGGGAGCCGACGAGGGAGGTGAAAGACGGGAAGCTCCAGCGGTTCGCTATCGCCGGCGCGGACGGCAAGTGGTTCTGGGCCGAAGCGACGATCGATGGCACGGACGTGATCGTTTCGAGTCCGAACGTGAAAGAACCCGTCGCGGTGCGCTACGCCTACCAGAACAACCCGGCGGGGGCGAACCTGTACAACCGCGAAGGTCTCCCCGCCTCGCCGTTCCGCACGGATGATGGCAAGCCGTTCGTGGCCCCGAAGAAGACTGGAAAGAAGAATTAGCCACAGATGAACACAGATGAACACAGATAAGAGAATTGAGATCAGTGCATTATCTGTGTTCATCTGTGTTCAACTGTGGCTAATTCTTCTTTCCAGATAGCCTCGAAGAGGGAGACGACATGGCCGGTTGGTGGCAACGACTGCGTGCGAAACTGAAAGGCGATGCCGTCTCCCCGGAGCAGGCGCGTGCCCGCTTCGTGGAGAACCGCGCCGAGCTGGAGCGTCACTTCTTCGAGGCGGCCTCGGCGAGCGGCAAGCCGCGTGGCCTGCGCTGGCAGGCGCTCGAGTGGGAGCCGGGCCTCGAGTTGGCCCGCGAGAAGGAGACGGGCCGGCTCTCGGGCCTGGTCGGCGTGAACATCTCGTTCGAGGCCGTCGAAGGCGGCGACATGGAAGACGTGTCGGCCGTCGGCCTTCTCCGCAACGCCTCGGCGGTCTTCTTCCTCCATCGCGGCGTCTGGCGCACGACGGGCAAGGTCATCATGAACCTCAACCCCGACGAGGCGATCCGGCACTTCGGGGAGCAGTACGAGCGCGTATGATGCAGAGGGAGGATGATCGATGCGTACCAAACGACGAGAAGACGTGAAGACGCGACGCTGGACGAAGGCGGAGTATTACCGCCTGGGAGAACTCGGCTTCTTCGACGGCCAGCGTGTCGAACTCATCGAGGGACGGCTCATGGTTCTCAGTCCGCAAAACAGGCTACACGCGGGAATGGTCGAGCGGCTCGATTGCGTGATCCGGGAGCTATTCGGCACCGGGTACAGGTTTCGGGCGCAATTGCCTCTGGACCTCGGTCAGACGACGGAGCCGGAGCCTGATTTCGTCGTCGGAGTGGGAGTCCCCCTCGCCGCAACGACTACGGGCCATCCAACGAGGGCACTCCTCGTCATCGAAGTCAGCGAATCGACTCTGAGGTACGACCAGGGCGACAAGGCCAGCCTGTATGCCAGGGCGGGCGTCTGGGACTATTGGGTCATCAATCTCGTAGACAATCAAGTCGAAATCTACCGCGACCCCGTCCCGGATCCGATGCACCTCTGGGGCTTCCGCTATGCCTCCCGTGTCGATCTCGTGCCCCCCGCGCAGGTCGCGCCGCTCGCCCTGCCGGGGAGGCCGATCGCGGTGGCCGACCTGTTGCCATGAAGCGGCCCCTCCTTTAGCCTCAACACAGGCACCCCACATAGCTCCGGTTGAGCAATGGCCGGTCGCGGACCTCGGCCTTGCACTTGGGGCAGATGTCGCCCTTGGAGAGGACGCGCGGCGCGGGAGCCGGCTTGGCCGCCGGCGCTGGGGTACTCGCGCGAGTGACGGGGAGGAACTCGGCGAGCGTCACCTTCTTCCAGCCGCTCTGCTGCGCCGTCTTGCAGTGCGGCGACGCGAGGAGGTCGGCCTTGTCGCGGATGCTCGGCTGGTACGTCGCGAAGTTGACGAAGGCCGACTCGACGGCGAACTGCTTCGCGTCCGCCATGCGCGGGTCGGGTGCCTTGAGGATGCCGTTCTGGATGGCGAGCAGGAGCTGGTCGAGGTCGGAGCCGAGTTGCCGCGAGCGGTCGCCGCTGATGAGGAACAGCCCGCAGGAGTAATACATGGCCGTCAGCCAGAAGCCGGGGCCGCCCGTGTGGTAGCCGGACAGGGACAGGGCGAAGCCGCGCCTGGCCCGCATGTGTTGCGTCAGCTCTGCCGAGAGCGTTTGCGTCGAGGAGCCGGCGGTCAGGAGCGCGGTCGGCACGCCAAAGCGTGCGTGGCAGTCGAGGCAGCTCACCGAAACCATCGGCTGGAGCGGCTTGGCGGCGTCGAGGCACAATTGGGTGGTCGAGTCCGACCCGTAGCAGCCGCTCATGCAGGCGTGCTGCTCGATGTGTTGGATCAGCGAAGTGGGAAGAGCCATGTCGTCTTTTCCCATACAAGGAGTGATGGGGGAGAACGCCATGAATTAACGTATCAGCGCGACAGATCAGAGGCAAGCGGCTTCAGTGTTTAGTGTTTAGTGTTTAGTGTTCGGTGTTCAGTGAGTGGTGTGATCCCCGATCTCGTACCGAATTTGCTGAACACTGAACACTGAACACTGAACACTAAACCGACGTTACTCCGCCGCGAGCGAGTAGCAGACGATCTCCTTGTCGTTGCGGGCGAAGACGCACTTGTCCGCGAAGGCCGGGTGCGACCAGACGACATCGCGGTCGCCGAAGGCGACGCCGGTCGGCTCGAGGAGCTTGGCGCGGTCGATCTCCTCGAAGCCCTTGCGCGACAGGCGGACGATGACCAGCTCGCCCTTCTCGTTGAAGAGGAAATGGCGGTCGCCGTTCTTGACCAGGAAGCCCGTGCCGGAGCTGGCCGTCTTGGCCCCCGTCGTCAATTTCGTCGTGCCCCAGAGGCGCTTGCCCGTTGCGAGGTCCACGGCCCGCATCACGCCGCCCTGATCGACGCCGTAGATGGTGTCGTCCTCGAGGAGCGGGGTGGCGTTGACCGGTGACAGGCCACTGTCTCCCTCGCCGCGCCACTTTTCCTTCGGCTCCTTGACGCCGTCGAGCGCGAACACGGCCGAGACGAAGTCGATGCCGCCCGCGTACAAGTAGTTACCGCGCTTCTTGGGGGCCATGATCGACATGCCGTAGTGCGGCTTCAGGGCGACGCTCCAATACGGCTTGCCGGTCTCGGGATCGACCGAGTGGATCTTCTCAGGATCCCAGAGGAGGAGCTGCCTCTTGCCGCCTGCGGTGATGAGCGAGGGCGGGCAATAGCCTTGGTCCTTGGAGTCGAGGCCCTTCCAGACCTCCTTGCCGGTGTCCTTGTCGAAGGCGACGAGCAGGCTGCCCTTGCCGCCGACGAGGCAGACGAGGTTCTTCCCGTCGATCAGCGGGTGGCCGGTGAAGCCCCAGAGGGGCGTCTTGGCGGCGTAGTCCTTCTTGAAGTCCTTCGACCAGAGTTCCTTGCCGGTCTTGGCGTCGAGGCAGAAGAGGTTCCCCTCGGCCCCCAGCGCGTAGACCTTCCCGGCGTGGACCGTGGGGGTGCAGCGCGGGCCGGCGGGGTAGGACACGGTGTAGGGGCAGTCGTACTGGTGTTTCCACACCTCCTTGCCGGTCTTCGCGTCCAGACACAGGACGCGCTCCTTGCCCTTCAAACCGCCCTTGGGGGGGCGAGGGTTGGACAGTTTGCGGATGTCGTCTTTCGTCTCGTAGTCCATGACGTACACCATGCCGCCGACGACGGCGGGGCCGGTGTAGCCGCCGTTGATCTTCGTGCGCCAGACCTCCTTGGGTCCGCCCTTGGGGAACTTGGCGAGGATGCCCTTCTCGCCCCAGACGCCGTCGCGATTCGGCCCCATCCACTGGGGCCAATCGTCGGCGCGGGCCGCCGGGGCGGTCAGCAAGGAGGCGAGGATCAGGATACGCTTCATGGGAATCGGACCTCAGAGCGAAAAAACGATGGTTGGAATGATCTCGCGA
>JANXSH010001074.1 GCA_025356615.1 Planctomycetia bacterium
CCTCGAGGCGAGCCTCGCGGGTGGGGCGACGGCCGAGGGCGCGCTGTTCGCCACGCTCGACCAATACGTCGCCGCCTTCCAGCGCGTCTCGACCCCGTTCTTCCAGGAGCGCGTCTACGACATCAAAGATGTCTTCCACCGACTGTTGTGGCAGCTGCGGCCCGGCTCCCGCGCGCGAGGCGAACAGGCCGGGCTGGCGGATCGCGTTGTCCTGGTGGCCCGCGAAGCCTCCGTGATGGAGTTGTTCGCCGTCGATCTCGACCAGCTCGCCGGCGTCGTGGTCGAACACGGCGGCGCGCAGAGCCACGCCGCGATCCTCGCCCGCAGCCTGGGTATCCCGATGGTCGGCCAGGTCAAGGACTTCGCCGAGTTGCTGCATCCGGGCCGGCGCGTCCTCGTCGATGGGGGGTCAGGGCTGGTAACACTCGACCCGCCCGCCGACACCGTCGTGCCCTCGGTCGCAGTCGATGAAGCGCCTTCGGACGCGGAACCCACCGGGTCGCTCGTCTGCCAGCCCCGCGTCGAGGTGAACATCAACTTGCTCCACGAGGCCCGTCCCGCCGTCAAACTGGGCGTCTGCGGCGTGGGCCTGTATCGCAGCGAGTTCCTCTTCCTCGCCCGGAGGACGTTGCCGACCGAGGACGAGCAGGAGCGGATCTACCGCAAACTGATCGCCATGCTCGACGGCAGGCCGGTTTGTATCCGCACCTTCGACCTTCGCCCCGACAAGCTCGCGTCGTACTCCCACATGGCCTCGACGGTGGCCCGGCCCTTCGATTGGCGGCTCGTCCTCGACTCGCCGCCGTTGCAGCAGCTCTTCCGCGAGCAGGTGCGGGCCATCTTGCGCGCATCGACGCAGGGGCCGGTGCGCATCCTCGTTCCGCTCGTGACGACGACCGAGTTGCTCGACTTCGTGCTGGAGACGTTGACCCGCACGCGGGCCGACCTGTCCCGCGAGGGGCTGGACTTCCGCGACCAGATTCCCGTGGGGGTCATGATCGAGGTCGCGGCGGCGGTGCCCCTGGTGGCGCGGTGGGCCGAGCGCGTGGACTTCTTCGCGCTGGGGACGAACGACCTGGCCTCGTCCGCGCTGGGCATCGACCGCGACGACCCCGTGGTCGCCGGGCAGATCGACCCGCTCCATCCGGGAATCTTGCACCTCATCCACGGCGTCCTTGCCGACGCGCGTAAGGCGAATCGGCCGGTCTCCGTCTGCGGCGAACTTGCCGGCGACCCGCTGGGCGGCCTCGCCCTCTCCGCCCTCGGGGTCGATTCGCTGAGCGTCGCGGTGAACCAGTACGCCGCGACGCGCCAGGCGGTGGCACGGAGGCAGGGTGCGGACCTCGACGAGTTGCGTGAGCGACTCCTGGCCCAGGACTCCGCATCCGGCGTGAGGCGGCTGCTGGCCGATTGGTTGCGGTAGGAGAACCCCGGTCAGTGGCCGTTCAGGAAGTGGAGTCGGGGCGGTGTTTTCACATAAATAGCTCGATTCGGGTGACATCGAGCCGCCGCATTGCTACGATACCTTCGGCGCGGCGGTGCCGCCGCACATCTCACGATCGACAACCAACGTTAGGGGTACTCTCATGATCCGATGGACGATTGCCTCCGTACTGCTGCTCGCGGTCTGCCTCGGGCTGGGCTTCCAGTCCCAGACCGTCGCGGAAGAGAAGGTCAAGGGCCAGCTCACTTTCGAGATCTTCAAGGACACCAAGGGCGAGTTCCGCTGGAGGTTGAAGGCGGCCAACAACGCGGTCATCGCCACCGGCGCACAGGGTTACAAGGCCAAGGCCGACTGCGAACACGGCGTCGATCTCGTCATGACGGGGGCGGCGAAGGCGAAGGTCAAGGACACGACGGCGAAGTGATGTTCTCTGCAAGAGGTGCGACCGTTTAGCCGCGACGCGAAGCGCGTTGGCCTCGCGTCGCGGCTATACCTCGCGCGGTCGGGAATGACAAGAAACCGAAGGAGCCGCGCACGAAGTAAGCGGTCTCGTGTCGTAGTCGCGGCTCGCCGACCCGCTTACTTCGTGCGCGGCTCCTTCGGTTTCTTGTCATTCCCGACCGCGCGAGGTATAGCCGCGACGCGAGGCCAACGCGCTTCGCGTCGCGGCTAAACGGTC
>JANXSH010001083.1 GCA_025356615.1 Planctomycetia bacterium
CGTGATCCTCGAAACTACTGCTACGCTCCCAACTCGCCCAACCCGATTCCTTCACACGCTCTCAGCAAGAGAAGGTAGTCGGCTCGATCCGAACGGATCGTGCTCGACTACAACTTCTTCAACAACTCAGCGACTTTGTCCTCGAACAATTTTTGCCACTCGGGAGCCAGTAGGCAATCGCTATCTTCTTGTGCCCCGCCAACGTTCAGGAGCTGCTTGGCCGTCGGCGTGTAGTAGATGTACCCGTTCGTATACCCGGCGACGAAGGTTTGCTTGTGGGGGGACGCCTTCTTGACGTTCAGTCCGATCTCGACCGTCAGTTCGCCGGGGAAGGTGACGAGAACGAATTCCCCGACCCTCAACCCTACGACTTCCACCTGGAGCGGCTTCATGCCCGCCATCCGGTTGGTCTCGTGGTGCTTTCGCAAGAGCGCCAGATTCGTTTGCAGCCTCGTGATCTGCTCCATGACGTAGATGTTTTCGAGATACTGACTGATATTTCGTCGATTGGCGGCGTCGAGTTTGTTCAGGTCTTCTCGCCCGATCATCTTTTCGTGCAGATATCGATGGGAGTAGTAGGACGGGAACTCGCTCGACAGATTGTACTTCACGGTCAAGTGCATGAAGGACTTGAGATTCAGGGTCGTTCCCCGCAACGACTTCACCAGCCTCGCTTGCTCCAACACCATCGCATCGATTTGCTTCGTCCGATCCGCTCTCGGCAGGCCGAGCTTGTTGTTGAGGACTGTTAGATTTACCGCGTTCCCGGTCGTGATCTTCCGCACAGCTCGCAACACGCTCAGGCCGAGCAGGTTGCCCAGCGGTTCGGCGTTGCGGGGCAGATTGACCTCTTTGTACAGGATCGGATTGATGTCCCCGCCGCATCCTTGAAGGAACAGGGCGACCGTGCCTTCGCTCAGGTTGTTCTCGATCACCTTGGAGGCGAATCCGACGATGTCCGCCGTATTCCCCTCGTTCGGCACTCCCATGATCGGATGGCACGCGAAGTTGTAGACGACCGCCAGGGTTCGGCCGTCCTTCCTGTCCAGTCGAAGGATGCCGATCTGCGGGTCGATGGGGCCTACCTCGGCCACCTGTTCGTCGGGCGGGAGGGAATAGGCGTGGCGAACATCGACTTCCTTGCCGTTCTTCAGCTTCAACCGGCGGTTCTCCATGATACGGTTTTCCTGGCCGACACCGACGCCGACCGTCACCGGGACCATGTTCCGAACGGCCAGTTTCACGGCCTCGACCGTCTTGTCATCGACATCCGCGCAAACGTTGCCGTGGCAGTGACTCGCATTCACGATGACGTGCGCGGGGGCGATCTTTAGTTCCTTCTCGAGCCGGGCACGCACCTTGCCCAGGTAGTCGTTGCCGATCGTCCCGATCTCGCCGATGGCCACGGCATCGACGGTCACGATGACGGCCGTGGTGGGGCCGTTCTGGAGGACGAGAGCCTTGACATAGAGCGGGTCATTCGCGGGGATGATCTTTCGGTTCGTGATATCGACCTTCGCGACGCCAGCCAGGAGGCGACCCGCCTTGTCAGCCTTCGCCTGGTCCTCGCGGATGGCCCCTGAACCGGGTGGCGGGACGGACGGTTTCACGGTCTCCCCACAGCCCATCAGCGCGACGACCATCAGGAGAACAGGGATACACCGGGACATACGAACTCCTCGGACTCGTGGTGAATGGAACAGGCGTTCGATTCACTCTATGCGATCAGGATCATTCTTCCCGGAGGATCGCACGAATCGCTCCATTCTGGCAGATGGTCGAATCGTCTCACCCTCACGACGGCGCAGGCTCGATCACGGCGGACATCGACCCGGCGCTCTTGGCGCTGAGGGGGTCGGCACCGAAGGCGTGGATCTGGTCGCGCTTGAACTCGGCGCGTTCCAGCGGGGCCGTCAGGACGATGCAGCGCCCCGTCTTGTCGACCTCTTTCGCCATCGCGTATCCCTTTTCGGGGGGGTAGCCGAAGATCTGCAAGAGCATGACGATGACGTACTCGTAGGTATGGGCGTCGTCGTCGAGGAGGATGACGTGGTACATCGGCATGCGCCGAGTGACCTCCTCGTATTCGATCTCGGGAGGCGCGGGGAGTGTGAGAGGCGTAGTCATAGAGTCCTATCCTCCTGGGGCCGGGCGCGATCGGGTGAATGAATTCAGGATATGTGAGCCGAGTTGGCGCGGCGAACAACAGACGGCCCTGCCCCGCCCGGCGCGGGCCAATTGGCCGACGAAGAGGCCGAGGCCGGGCGGAGAGAATTCGCCCACGAGGCCGAAGACGTGGACGGCGATGCCCTCGCGGGCGCATCGGGCCGCCTCGAGGAGCGTGTGTCGGGCGGTCGCTTCGGTCGGGGGGTAAGCCAGGACGAGGTCGGCACCCTCCAGATGAGCCGTCGGCTCGCCGTCGGTAACGAGTACGACCTGTTTGCCGAGGCTCTTGCCTCGCAGTCGGCGACGTGCGAACCGTAGGCCATCCTGGATGTTCGTGAAGTGGGCGGGGATCTCGGTGGAATCCGCCGCCAATCGCTGCTCCGCCCTGCGTGGGTCGAACAGCCCGACATCGCGAGGACGGGCCTCGAGCAGGGCGGCACCGGGCAACGGTACGGCGCGCGTCGCGAAGCCCGCACTGATTAGCTCATCGCCGGGGAACCGTCTGCGGACGAGGGCACGCAGCGCCAGCGCCGCGCGCCGGGCGGCCGCGAACTTGCCGTAGCGCACCATCGAGCCGGACAGGTCGAGGAGGATCACGGTCGCACAGCGCCCGGAGGCGAGGGCGGGTGTGACGATGATGTCGTCTTCGCGGAGGCGGATCGGGGCACCCCGCCCCAGCGCGCGGCGGATCGACTCCGTCGAATCGATCGAGACGAGCGGATCGCCCGGTTCGTGGACCCGAGGCTCGTCGCCGGCTTCGGCGAAGTCGGCGGACGCGCCCGATTGGTGCCTTCCTATAGCGAACCCGGCTCCGCCGCTTCGCAAGAGATCGACGAGCATGCGCTCCTCGGCGAGGCGGAGGGCTTCGGGTGTCACCTGCAAGCGCCCGTCCGCCGATTCGCTGAGGAAGTTCGCATCGAGGAGTGATCGCACCTCGCGGCTCGCGCGAGTCGATTCGCGTTCGAGTTGGCGCAGGGCGAACCCGCCCTGCTCGACGAGGTTGTCGAGCAGCCGGTCGAATGCCTCCACGCGACGATCGCCGGGCGCTCTCGCGGCAGAACCAGACCCGGCGCAGTAGGTGACGAGCGACATCCTTCACCCGAAAGAGGGAGCGTTCTCGGACGACTCAGGAGCCTCGGCGAACGATGACAACGGTCAGGTCGTCGAAGGGGTCTCGGCCCGCGGCGTGCTGTTTGACGGCGGCGACGAGTTTTTCGCCGAGGATCATGGGCGAGACATCGCCGGCCGCCTTGATGACCCTGTGGACGCCTTCCATCTCGAACTGCTTGCCCTGGACGTTCATCGACTCGTTGACGCCGTCGGTGAACAGGATCAGCGTCTCCCCCGCCTGGAGAGTGATCTGGTACGAGTCGAACGGGATGCCCTCGAGCATTCCGAGGGGCGGCCCGCCGAAGGCGGTGGGGAGGGCGTCCACGAGTTGGCCCGTGGTCGGTCGCCACAGCAACGGCGAGGCGTGTCCCGCGCTGACCAGGGTGACGGCGTGCGTCGTCGGGTCGAGGATGACGGCGGTGAGGGTGACGAAGCGGTCCATCTTGCTGGTGAACTCGTAGAGCGAGTCGTTGAGCTTGGCGACGGCCCGGCCGGGGTCGGACTCGGTGAGCATGCTGTAGCGGATGTCGCTGGAGAGGCGGGTCATGAGCAGCGACGCGGGGATGCCCTTGCCCGCGACATCACCGACGGCACAGACCATCTTGCCACCAGGCAGCGGGATGTATCCATAGTAGTCGCCGCCGACTTCGCGGGCCGACTCGTAGAACCCCCAGAATTCGTAGCCGGCGAGCGTGGGTGGGCCGGAGGGGAGGAAACTCTCCTGGACCTTCATGGCAAGTAGGAGATCGCGATGGTTGCGCTCCTTCTCGCGCTCCAGGCGAACGGTGTCGTCGAGGAGGCGGGCGTTCTCCATCGAGATCGACGCCTGGTTCGCGATGCCGCACAGGAGTTTGAGGTCGTCCTCTTTGAACTTCTTGCTGTGGTCCTGCGTGTCGAGCTGGATGACGCCGAACGCCTTGCCGTCGGCGCGAGTCAGCGGCGCGCACATCACCGAGCGGATGCGAAAATCGACGACACTCTGGCTGAGTTGGATGCGGTCGTCCCGGCTCGCATCGCCCGACAGGAACGCCTTGGCCTCTTCGATGCACTTGCGGACGATGGCCTTGCTGAAGCGAGCGCCGGCCTCGTCGGCGACGCGGCGAGTCTTGACGACGCGGGGGACGGGCTTGTCGCCCTCCTGCTGGATGATGAAGCAGCGGTCGGCCTGGCGGAAGACCTGGAACAGGCTGTCGGCGATCTTCGGGAGCAGCGTTTGGAGTTCGAGGACTTTCGAGAGGTTCGTCGTGATGTCCACCAGCAGGCGGAGCTTCTCCGCCGGCTGCGTCTCGAGCAGCATGTGGCTCGTGTGGTTCAGCGACGCCTCGACCGTGCTGTTGCCCTCATCGAGAGGCTCCGGCTCTTCGGCCCCTACGGTCATTTCTTTGGCCTGCTGGTCGACGAAGGCGACGACGAAGTCGCAAATGCGGATGCGGTCGTTGTGCTTGAGGGCGGTCCTCTCGTTGATCTGCTGGTTGTTGACGAAGGTGCCGTTGCGGCTGTTGTTGTCCTCGATGAAGAACTTGCCGTTGAGGCGGACGATCTGCGCGTGCTGTCGGCTCACCGAGGTCACGGGGATGACGAAGCCGCAACCCGGATCGCGTCCGAAGATGAATCGCTCGCCCTGGAGTTCGAGATGGTTGCCCTCATTCGGGCCTTTCAGGATTTGAAGCGTAGGCATCCTCGGCACCTCGGAGAACGGGTCCGGCTGGCGGTGGGGGAATCCACTAGTCGCGGCATCGGGTGTATTCTATCGCGAGCCGGAGGACGATTCAAGCAAACACCGCGACGATTCGGACAAGACGTTCGGTTGTTTCCCTCATCTCGCGAAACTCCTATTCTGATCCCATCGACCCGGAGCGCGATCGATGACCCCCGCCGCCTCGACTGGCCCGGCCTGGCAAGGCCGGGCGATGATCCTCGTTGCCGCCGTCCTCTGGAGTACGAGCGGTGCGTTCACGCGCTTTCTCAGCGAACCCACCGTCCTGCACCTCGACACGCCTCACCTCGCTCCCCTCCAGATGGCGGCGGGGCGCGTGCTGTTCGCCGCCCTGGTCCTCTTGCCGCTACTGCGCCCGCGCGATGTCTCGTTCCGCCCCGCCACCGCGTTGACGGCGATTAGCTTTGCCATCATGAACGCGACGTTCCTTCTCGCCCTGGCACTGGGCACGGCGGCGAATGCCATCCTGCTCCAGTACACCGCGCCACTCTGGCTGTTCCTCGTCGGCGTCCTCGTCCTCGGCGAGCGTGCCGACCGGCGCGGGACCGTCGCCCTGGCGGTCGGGCTGGCCGGCATCGCCGTCATCGTCGTCGGCGGGTGGGAAGGCGAGCAAGTCGGCGTGGTCGGGCTGGGGCTGGTCAGCGGCCTGTTCTTCGCCGGCGTCCTCCTCGGACTTCGCTCCCAGCGCGACGCCTCGCCGATCTGGCTCACCATCGTCAACCACTCGTTCGCCGGCCTCGTCCTGTTGCCGTTCCTCTGGGGCTATCCGGTGCCGACGCTTCCCCAATTCGGCTGGCTCGCCCTGTTCGGCGCGCTCCAGATGGGCGTCCCCTACGCCCTGATGGCGCGCGGCCTGCGCACCGTCCGCCCGCAGGAGGCAGGCACGCTCTCCCTCCTCGAGCCAATCCTCAACCCCTTGTGGGCGTATCTCGTCAGTCCCGAAAAGGAACGGCCGACGGTCTACATCGTCCTCGGCGGAGCCTGCATCCTCGGCGCGCTGGCCTACCGCTACTGGCCGGTTCGAGCTGTGGATTACACTTGAAAGGGATCCCTCATGTCCACCACTCCAACAACACCGCCCCGCCTCGTCAGCCTCGACGCCTACCGCGGGTTCATCATGCTCGTGATGGCGTCCGGCGGCTTCGCCTTCGCGTCGATGCAGAAGGCGCTCGAAAAGGATCAGCAGCCCGTCCCGCCGCTGTTGGAATTCCTGGGCTTCCAGTTCGCCCACGTCGAATGGGTCGGCTGTGCCTTCTGGGATCTCATCCAGCCGTCATTCATGTTTATGGTCGGCGTCGCCCTGCCCTACTCGGTCGCCAGCCGCGAGGCGCGCGGCGACACGTTCGGGCAACGCCTCTTCGGCGCGGCGTGGCGTGCCCTGCTCCTCGTCCTGCTCGCGGTGTTCCTCAACGGGGGGCAGGCGATCCCCAAGGGCGTGACGACCGACTGGCCGACGACTCAGTGGACCTTTCCGAACGTCCTCGCCCAGATCGGGCTGGGGTATGTGTTCGTCTACCTGCTCGCGGGCCGGGGGCTGATCGCTCAGATCGGCGCGATCGTCGCTATCCTGGTGTGCTACACGCTCTTCTTCGGCCTCTATCCCCTCTCCCCCGCACCACCCGATTGGCAGAAGTTGGAGCCGAATTGGGTGCCGATGCACGGTTGGGGCGATGGCTGGTTCGCTCACTGGAACAAGAATAGTAACGCCGCCCACTTCTTCGATGTGTGGTTCCTCAATCTGTTCCCCACGCTCGAGCCGTTCACCTTCAATCGCGGCGGGTATCAGACGCTCAACTTCGTTCCCTCGATGGCGACGATGATCCTCGGACTGATCGCCGGCGAGAAGCTGCGCAGTCCGGCCACGAACGCCCACAAGCTGCTCTGGCTGCTCGTGATGTCGGGCCTCTGCCTGGCGGTGGGCTTTGCGATGGGGGAGTGGGTCTGCCCGATCGTGAAGCGCATCTGGACGCCGTCGTGGGCCGTCTACAGCGCGGGCTGGACGTTCCTGATGCTGGCGGTGTTCTTCGCGGTCATCGAGATCGTCGGCTGGAAGGCGTGGGCGTTCCCGTTCGTCGTCGTCGGCATGAACTCGATCGCGATGTACTGCATGAGCCAGCAGACGCGCGGCTGGGTGAGGAAGAACCTGAGCATTCACATCGGCAGCGGGGTATTCGCGGGGGAATATGGCAAGTTGATCGAGTCGGTGGCGATCCTCACGGTGTTATGGCTGATCTGCCTGTGGATGTATCGGAAGCGGATCTTCTTGCGGCTGTGAAGGATGGACGAACCGTGATCGAGGAGGAATCGATGGACTACGACAGCCCGTGGAAGGAGGCGATGGACCGCTACTTCGAGTGGTTCATGCGCTTCTTCTTCCCGCGCCAACACGCCCTCATCGACTGGAGGCGTGACAGTGAGTCGCTCGACTCCGAACTGCGCAAACTCGCCCCCGCCCGTCGCCCCGAGCTGACTCCGACGAGCCAGCGTCTGCGGTGGAAGGCCCCCTGTCCGATCCACGCCATCGAGGAACAGGACTGAACGTCCCAGCGACCGGGCGTATAGCGTAGGGGCGAGAGGAACTCGAGAGCAGAATCCGGGGGACTGTACGCCGCTGATCGTGATTCGCTCCGATTCCATGATGGCCTGGATCGGCTCCTTAATGAGACTGCGGAACGCCGGAGGCTGCTCCGCGTTCTTCTCCTCGAAGTCTACGGCTCCGGGGATGAGGGTGCCTGTTTCATCCGCACCAACGCCGCTTTCGCCGCCTGGGTCAGGGGCGCGGCCGTCGCTCCCGCTTGGAGTTTGGTGAGTATCGCCCTCGCCTTCGCCGTGCCGATCTGTTCGAGTACGTCGATGGCGCGCATGCCCCGCAACTCCTCGCCCGTCGGTCCCTTCGCTTTCGCCGCGAGGATGTCGGTGAGCGCCCGCTTCTTGCGGACGCTGGGATCACCCCGTAGTGCCTTCTCCAACGCCGGGCGGATGTCGTTGCCCGCGAGCTCGAGGAGGCGCGCGGCCTTCGTGCGGGTCGATTCGTCGTCGTCGTCGAGTTGGGCGATCAATTCCGGTATCTCGTCCGGCGCGGGAACCGAGAGCAGTTTGTCTTCGAGTAACGGCAGCGCCTTATCCGGGAACGCGACGAACAGGCGCATCGCCTTGTGCGCGGGCGGGCTGCTCACCGATGTCATCTGGGTCCACCAGGTCTTGACGGCGGTCGGTGTAGTCTTCACGTCGTCGGAGAGGGTCGTCTTGGGGAGTGTAGAAAGATCCCAGAGGAAGAGGGTCGAACCGCCCCGCCGGGGAAGTTCGCCGCAGGCGGCCAGATATTTGCCGTCCGGCGTCAGGGAGACGTTACGGAGGTTACCGCGTTGAAAGTTGGTCCACTGTGCCACTGTGCTGCCGGATGTAAACCTGTGGAGGGTGATCGTTCCGTTGGATTCACCCGCGACCCAATAGGGGTTCGACCGCCGCACAGGCATCAGCAGAATCGTATCCTTCGTGTACCGGCGGAATCGGTAACCGGCGTGCGGATAGGCCGTCGATTCGGTGCCGGATCGAACGGATGCGGAAGCGTCCTCGCCGGCCGCGCCGATCTCCTCGAACTTCCCTTCGGAATGCGGCCTTCTGAGGGTAAGCCCCACCCCCGCCGTTTCGGTGACCGAACCGACCTGGCCCAGGTCTTTGCCCGTCGCCGCCTCCCAGAGGTGCGCACTGGTCTCGAAGCGGATCTTAGCTCCCCGGCCTCCGATGCCTCCTTCGTTACTGACGAAGAAGTAGTGCTCGGCCGCGATCGTCTTGCCGTCTTCGGAGAAGCTGAAACGGGTCACCGGGCCGTGCGGCTTCGAGCCGAATCGTTTCAGATCCTTCCCCGTGGCCACGTCCCACAGTACGATGTCCTGCGTGTAAGGCTCGACACCGCCCCCCCCAGGGAGGGTGGCGGCGAATTGTTTCCCGTCGGGGGAGAAACAGAAGTTGTTGCCCATGCTCGAGGCCCCGAGGAGCGGGCGGACGAGCTTCCCCGTCGCCGGATCCCAGAGCGAGATCGCCCCGCCGGGCTTCCCGATGGCGAGCAGCTTGCCGTCGGGAGAGAACAGGGCCTCAGAGGGCCACTCCCCCTTTTCGGAGAGGATTCGGAGCCTCTCCTTGCCGTCGGCTACATTGATGAGGACCGTCGCGCCCGCGACCTTACTCTCCGGGCCTTCGATGCCGAAAGGCGACAACCCGTAGGCCAACGTCTTGCCGTCGGGAGACAAGGCGACGAAGCCCACGCACCCGCCCGGATCGAGGCGGAGCAGTTCCTCGAGTTCTTTTTTCTGTTTAGCCGGTTCTTTGCCCTCGGCACGCAGAGTCGGCCCGTTCAGCGGGGGTGGCAGCAAGGGAACGACCACCGCCAACAGGGCGAGGGGCGTCATCGGGTAAAGCTTCGCCATTGGATCCTGCCTTCCGTAGTGGGACTCTCGAGGCGTTCTCACCTAGGGATGGTTCGTCGAGGTTGCGTGGTTCGCAAGCACCGCCCCGCGTTCCGCTTCGCTGCACGCGGGGCTACCTTTCGATCACCCCGGACGGGTTTCAGGGCCATCGGAGGAAAGGATACGACCTACCCGACCACAATCCAGCCGGCTCCCAATGGCGGGTCTTCGAGCTTCCTCTGAGGTCGGTAATGAGATATACTCCGAATGGAATTCGTCGGTCGCCTCGGGAGAAAGTCCATGTCCTCACTCCTCGCCACCCTCGGGATCGATTACTTAACCGTCGCCCAACGGATCGAACTCGCGCACGAACTCTGGGACAGTATCGCCGCCGAGGCGGAAGCACTTCCACTGACCACGGTACAGAAAGACGAACTCGATCGCCGACTCGCGGC
>JANXSH010001126.1 GCA_025356615.1 Planctomycetia bacterium
ACGCAACCCCCGGATTGCGCGACGCTCCATCCGGGGGTTGCGTGTCAGGTCTTCCCCACCCATTTCCAATATCCTCTCGCACGACCGCCTACTTCCCTAATCCTCCCGAGAAAGATGCTACAGTATGGAAGAAGAGGGCCATTTCGCCAATCGGGGGCAGCAAATGACGGAGGCGCAGCACCAAATTACCCTGGATCGCGCCCGGCAGGGAGACGGCCGCGCCCTGACCGCCTTGTTCGAGGGGTTCCGCCCCTACATCCACCTCCTGGCGCGGGGTAGGCTGCGCAGGACGGACGAGGGCGATGAAATCTCGGAAGCCTCGATGGAGGCGCGGCGAGCGTTCGACCAGTTCCAGGGCAGTACCGTGGCCGAGTTCCTCGGCTGGTTGCGGTCGGTGATCCTGCGCGCGCCTTGCGCGACGCTCGTCGTTCGCCCCGCGAAGGGCAGGCGGTCTCCCGACCCGGTGTACTGCGCCCGCCTCGCCGCCCGCCTGGCACGACTCCCCGACGGCATGCAGGAAGTGATCCTGGCCCGACACATGGACGGTCGGGTCGATTTGGGAGACCGGGAGTCGTACCCCCGCGCGCTACGGAGGTTGCGCCAGGAGTGCCGACAGGGACCGAAGTCCCAGGAAATCGACAAGACGGTTACGGAGCCGAAGGCAGATCACGACGAGAGATTGGCCCCTCTGCTCGACGAGGCCCTGGCCGAGTTGCGGGCACGCGGTAGCCTCGACGTGGTGGCCTGGCGGAAGCGATACCCCGAACGACCCGAAGAGTTGGCCGAATTGATTGCCGTCCTGCACCCGTTGGATGCCGTCCTGGCCGACTGCATGGCGGACGGCGATCGACGCGATCGACCCTTGTCCGACGCGCTGGACAGCTGGGCGACCATGGACGGGAGCGCCCGGCCTGCCGTGCAACCCGCCGAGGAGCGCATCGGCCGATACATCGTCCATCGGGAACTCGGCGCGGGCGGGATGGGAGTCGTCTACCAGGCGCACGACCCGCAGCTCCAGCGGACCGTGGCGATCAAGGTGCCGCGCTTCGACCAGCCCGGCAATCTGACGGAGCTATCCAGGGGGCGTTTCCTCCGGGAGGCGCGGGCAGCGGCGGCGATCCGCCACCCCCACGTCTGTCCGATCTACGATGTCGGCGAACACGCCGGGGTGCCCTACGTCGTGATGGCGTTCGTCGAAGGGCAATCCCTGGCCGGCCGGCTGGCCGACGGCGAGCGATTCGGCGACCGTCGGGAGGCGGTTCGGCTGGCGCGGGAGGTCGCCGAGGCGCTCGCCACCGTCCACGCCCACGGCATCGTCCACCGCGACCTCAAGCCCGGCAACATCCTGCTCGACGGCACCGGCCACGCCCTGCTGACGGACTTCGGCCTGTCTCGATTCGAGCGCGACGCCGAACACCTCACGGAGGAGGGGACGCTGACCGGCACGCCCGCCTACATGGCCCCGGAGCAGGCCCGCTGCGACAAGGTCGATGCCCGCTCGGACCTGTTCAGCCTGGGGACGGTGCTGTATCAGATTTTCACCGGCGAGTTGCCCTTCAAAGGCCCCACCGTCACGGCCGTCCTGACCGCGCTCGCCCTGGACGCGCCCTCGCCCCTGGCGGCGTCGAATTCGGATCTGCCCCAGCCTTTGATCGACCTGATGATGCAACTCCTGGCCAAGGATCCGGCGGATCGGCCCGCGTCGGCGCAAGAGGTGGTGGATCGCCTCCGCGGCATCGAACGCGATCTGGCGGCCCCTCCGGCCCAGGCCAGGCCCACTCGGAAGAAGGCGAAGCCAAGTGCCATGCGGCGCGAGGACGACACGCAACGCCTCGGTCCAAAGGAACGTCCCCCCAAGGCGTCACGGAAGAAGAAATGGCTCTCGGCGCGGGTGTTGGTCGGCTCGACCGTGGCGATCATCGTGTCGGTCGCTTCCGTCTGGTTGTGCGCGCCGTCCGCCCGCTCCACGGACAGGGGACCGGCGACCTTGCCCGTCGCCACGAACAACAAGCGCACGTTGAAGGTCATCCTTCTCGCGG
>JANXSH010001131.1 GCA_025356615.1 Planctomycetia bacterium
GAGCCTCGAGTATCTCGTCGGATAGTTTGCGGGCGTCTGGCAGGGTGATAGTCATGATACGTTCCTCCTTCTTCCCTCTATACTTATTATACGCTGGTCCAACCTCCACTTATTGATGATCTATCGGGCCGGGGTAATAGCCGAGAGCAATCCTTATGCTGAGTCGAGTCGCAGACGCCCTTTTCTGGATGAGCCGATACGTCGAGCGGGCCGAACACGTCGCCCGGCTGCTCGACGTGTGGTTCCACCTCGAACTCGACCTGTCCGGGGCGGGTGCCCCGCCGTTCGAGATGCACTGGACCGCGCTGGCGTCGATCCTCCAGCAGCAAGTCCCGGCGCGCGGGGAGAAAGTCCTCCCGCCGACGACGATCAGCCACTGGCTCACGTTCGACCAGGACAACCCTGGGAGCATCATGTCGTGCCTGTCGCGCGCCCGGCTCAACGCCCGCAGCATCCGAGGGACGATCAACTCCGAGGTCTGGCGCGAACTCAACAAGCTGTTCTGGAAGCTCTGCGACGCCGACTTCATCCGCCGCTCGCGCGAGTCGCCTTACGACCTCTACCAGACCGTCGAGGCCGGCAGCGCCCTCTTCCAGGGGTTGTGCGACGCGACGACGACCCACGACGAGGGCTGGCAGTTCATCCAGTTGGGGAAGTTCGTCGAGCGGGCCGACAAGACCTTGCGGATCCTGGACGTACAGTATCATCTGCTGCGCGAACTGACGAACCCCGAAGACGTGTCGCTGTCGGGCCTGCACTGGGCCGCCGTCCTCAAGAGTTGCCGCGCCTACGAGGCGTACCAGCGCAAGCACGTGGGTCGCGTCGAGTCGGTCCGCGTCATGGAGTTCTTGTTGATCGACCCGCTGTTCCCGCGCTCGGTGCGCTTCTGCCTCGACGGGATCGGGCAGGCGCTGGACGGCATCGAGGGGCCGACGGGGCGGCGCGAGTTGAGCAACGCCGACCGCGTCGTCGGGCTGATGCGGGCCGAGTTGAGCTACCGCGGCGTCGATCAGATCCTGGCGAACGATGTCCACGAATTCATCCGCCGGCTCCTGGACCAACTCGCCCAGGTCAGCCGCGCCGTACAACAGCAGTATTCGCTGCGATGAGGGCCGCATGATCCTGGAAATTCAGCACGAAACCTGCCTGGCCTACACCGAGGCCGTCTCCGAGTCGATCGCCGAGGCGCGCATGGAGCCGGTCAGCGACGCCGACCAGAGTTGCCGGTCGTTCCACCTCGGCATCTCGCTGACCACGAACGTCTTCCGCTACGTCGATGGCTTTGGCAACCGGGTGCATCATTTCAACGTCCTGCCGACGCACGGCGAGTTGCGGATCATGGCCGCCGCCGTCGTGGAGACGCACCCCCGGCCGCGCGACTTGACCCTGAGTTCCGACCGCTACCCGCTCGACCTGGAAAAGGCGGAGTTGGAGCTGCTGGACTACCTCCACCTCCGCGGGCCGGTTCGCGATTCGCCGCAACTCGCCCCGCTGTTGGAACTGCTCCGACCGAAGGCCGGTTCCCCGCTGGGCGAGGCGGTGATGGGGATCAGTCGCCACATCCACCTGAATTTCGAGTACGCCAAATACTACACGCTGGCGAGTTCGCCGATCGACGACATCCTTACCTTCGGCAAGGGGGTGTGCCAGGACTTCACACACCTGATGCTCGCCATCCTGCGCTGTTTCGGGGTGCCCTCGCGGTACGTCTCGGGCTACGTCCACCACATGGACAAGGAAGCCCAGTCGCATGCCTGGTGCGAGGTCTGGCTCCCTTCCCTCGGCTGGGTCGGCATCGACCCGACGAACGATCAAGTCGTCGATGAGCGATTCATCAAGGTGGCGATCGGCCGGGACTTCACGGATGTCCCGCCGAACAAGGGTCTCTTCCGGGGCAAGGCTTCGCAGGCGATCTCGGTCCGCGTCGAGACGCGCGTGCTGGACACTCTGCCGTCGGTCTCCTGGCAAGACCAACTCCCGCCGCTCCAGACGCCGCTGACCGCGATCGTCAGCCCGCGCCGGGCGAACGAAATGGCAGACGAGGACGACATCGCCCAGGAGCAGCAGCAGCAACAGCAGCAGCAGTGAGGCTCAAGGGGACGGACCAACCGAACGCCTCCAGTTCGCCCCAGGGTGCGCTCGCGGCCCTGGACTTTGTTGTAGAACGCCTTCGGCGTAAATACCATCAACACAGCGACCTTCGTTCAACGGTATTGCGTTACGTCGCGGCTATCGGCTGTCAGGAAAGTGATGTCCGTGTGCCGGAACGTCATCCGCCTGGGTTCGCCTTGATTCCCGGAGCGGCGATGCGTGAGCACGCCGGTGCGAGTCCGTAGTGGGAGTGCGTATTTGCCCCAGAACGAGAACGTGCCTCATCCCTTAAAAGTCGTCCTTCCGCGACAGGCCCCCACCGGCGTGCTTACGCATCGCCGCTCCGAGTCCCTGTTACCGGACATTACTCTCCTGAGACGCTATAAACGATCTCGCTACTACTCCCCCCTCACGACCCCGAGCGTCTTCCTCGCCTCGGCACTCACCTCGCGGTTGCTTCCGGTCGCCAGTGCCTCGATACGGGGCAGGAGCGTCTCGACCTTGGGCCGAAATTCGGGGCGGAGTTCGTACAACTCCGAAATCGCTCGCAGCGTGCCGAACAGGGTCACGGAGACGAGTGTTTCGTTGACGACCTCTTTTCCGTCAGGCGTCTGGAGCAGGAACACCTTGCTCAAAGCCTCGGGGTCGAGCATCTCCTCGAGCAGATCGAGACGAACGAGAGGGCTGCCTCGACGCGCCAGAGCGATGTTCGCGTTGACCTGGACCTCGTAGCCGGGCTTCTTGGTGATCGGGCGCGAGTCCTTCGTGTCGGGGTTCTTCCGCAGCCACTCGACGCGGGTCTGCTCGCCGGTGCCGGCGTCGAGCGAGAGCGTGGCGAGGAACTTCTCGGCCACGGCTTCCTCGGTGGCCGTGCCCCTCCAGAAGTTCGCCGTGAACGCCGCCAGCATGCGGAGGCTCGGGTCGTCCTCGGCGGCACACTTCTCCAGCAGGGGAATCACGCCCGCGCTGTCGGCCTTGCCGGCCCGGCGGGCCTTCAGGTAGTCGAGGCACTGCCTCGCCCACGCGGTCTTGCCTTCCGAGAGTTGGTCCTCGATCCGGTCCTTCTCGTCGTCGCCCAGGGCGTCGTATTTCTTCAGGTTCTCCCCCTGGGCCGCCAGGGCGAAGAGGGCGCGCCGACGACTCTCGGCCAGGGCGACGGGTTCCATGTCGGTGGTCTGCCCGGCCATCCGCTTCAACAGGGGGACGCTGACGGGGACGACGAAGTTCCCCAGGCACGCCCCGAGGTAGATGATGAGGTTGCGCCGTGGCTCCAGGTCTTTGTTGAGCTTCGCGGTTCGATCCGCAGGCGTCAGGCTGTCCGCCGTCGCGGCGAACGCCTTCTCGGCGGCAGCGCTCTCGAGCATCGCCGTGTTCAATCGGTTCGCCAGTTCAAGAGCGAACCAGGCGTCCGAGGCCAATTCGGGGGAGCGCGGCAACTCCTGCGACAGGTCGGCGGCGGCGCGCCAGCGGATGTCGGCGTTGGCGTTGTCGAGGTCGCGCAACACCTTCTCCGGGGAGCGCGACCGGCCGAGCTTGCCGTAGAGCGTCTGGCCGACGAGGTACAGCCCGACGAGGACCGCTACGATCAGGAAAGGGATGAGGAACAGGCGAAACATCATGGTCGCCGACGGCGGCTGCACCGGGGGCAAGCCCGCGTCGGGGGTCGGGGCCGAGGTAGGATTATGTGGAGAGGCCATCGGGGGATCTTTCGAGGTCTGAATCGGGAGGGCGTCTCTAGTAGTTCTAGGCCGACGGGACGGCGAGTCAACCCGGCCCCGCTTGAAGACGGGGGGCGCTCTTGGTACGTTGAACAGATGGAATCAGCGACGACCGGGTCTGCTGCAAGCAAACCGTCAGGTCTGGGAGACGGGCCATGCCCTCGAGCCTGGAACAATACGCGGACTACCTCGACACGCGCAAGGATCTGCTCTGGCCGGCCGCCCCTTCGGCGACCCCGCTCAAGGCACGCCCCCACCTTTCGCGCCTGTCCGACGTGCGCGCCGTCCTGTGGAACGTCTACGGGACGCTCCTCGCGATCCCTCCGGGCGAACTCTTGCTCGAACACCCCACGCCTTTCGTCATGAGCAACGCCCTGGACAAGACGCTCCAAGAATTCAGGATGTGGGCGTCGATGTCGCGCAAGCCCGGCCAACCCGCCGACGACTTGCTCCGGCAGTATCGCCAAATCCTGAGCGAGCAGTCGCTCGGCGTCGGCGGCGAACGACACCCCGAAATCCAGGTCGAGCGCGTCTGGGAAGTGATCCTGAAGCGCCTCATGCAGAAGGACTACAAGTTCGACGCGGGCTTCTTCGGCGCGATGAACGAGTACAGCCGCAAGGTCGCCTACTTCTTCCACGCCAGCCTCCAGGGGACGGCGTGTTACGAAGGAGCTGCCGTGGCGATGAAGCACGTCACCGCCTCCGGCCTGCGGCAGGGGCTGCTCGGCGACGGGCAGTGCTTCACCACCGTCCAGCTCCGGCGCGGCCTCGCGGCCCAGGACGGCTCGGTCCGACTCGACGACGTGCTGAACGACGGCCTCGTCGTCCTCTCCCACGAGTTGCGCGGCAAGAAGCCCTCGGAACGCCTGTTCCGCAAGGCACTGGACGAGTTGCAAGCCGCCGGAGTGTCCCCCTCCGAAGTCCTCCACGTCGGCTCGCGCATGCAGCAGGACATCATCCCGGCCAAGCGACTGGGGATGAAGACGGCCCTCTTCGCCGGCGACAAGTCCTCGATCCAGGCGACGGCGGAGCAGCTCAAGGACCACGCCACCCGGCCGGACGTTTTGTTGACCGAACTCGACCAGATTACCGAAGTGGTCGGCTCATGACCGCCTTTGTGGAGAGTCCCGAATGCCCCCCGAGTTGATCCTCGACCCGGCCCAGTTCGACAAGACGAGTCGAGTCCTC
>JANXSH010001135.1 GCA_025356615.1 Planctomycetia bacterium
CCCGCGAGGGCGGAGACGACGGACCAGAGCAAGAGTCGTTGATTCACGAGTCAGTCTCCGTACAGTTGATTGTGATATCTTCCAAGTGTAACCGAAATAGTCACGCGGAAAATGGTTCGCGTTGCAATTGTTTTGTGACAGGTTGCACTCCCGTTCGTGTGGTAGGATTGCTCTGGATTGGAGCAGTAGATGACGCGGCAAGACGATCATGCCCGAACGACGAGCCGGCCCACTCTTCCCGATGGTGCTGCAACCCCACCGCATTTCGTGATGTGGAAACCGGTTCCGCTGGGCCAGGATCTGGGATGGCAGCGCCAGTGGTTCGGCAACGAACTCGATCCCACCGCTGTCTTCAACGTGCGTGGGCTTGGCATTCGCGAGCCGATGTTCAACGCCGATGTCCATCGTCCGATCGGCACCGGTGACTGGCTCATCATGTTCTTTCACGAGGCGGTACGGCTTCGGCGAGGCGACGAGGAATCTTCGGCAGGGCCGAACACCTTGATCCTGTGGCCGCCCGGCGCGGAGCAGTTCTACAGTTGGAGTAAAGCTCCCGCCGTCGAGCCGCATTCATGGATGCATGTGGAAGGGACTTGGATTGGAGCGCAGATCGCTGAGAATCGGTTGCCCACTGCCGTCCCGATCACGATCGAGAATGAATCATTGATCACGAACCCGTTGAACAGCCTGATGAATGAGATGACCCAGAACGAAGTGGTCGATCCGATCATTTTGCAAAATCTCTTTCAGAACTGGGCGCGTTCCCTCGCGAGGCACCTCCGAACGCGAGATCCTCAGAACCGCATTCCGCCTTCCCTGCTAAAGGTCCAAGCGTATCTCGATGAACACTTCCTGCACACGTCGCCTTTGGATGAATTAACTCGCATCGCCCACATGTCGCGTAGCCATCTTTGCCATCAATTTCGCAAGCATTTCGGAACTACCCTAAGCAGCTACGTTATTCGCAAACGCATGTCGATCGCGCAACGATTGCTCTACGATATCAATATCCGTCCCGGAGAGATCGCGAAAGAAGTCGGCTACCCCGATATCTACCAGTTCTCGAAGCAATTCAAGAAAACGTTCGGCCTCAGCCCGACCCAATATCGCACTCGAATCATGCATCCGAGCGACGATTGATTCACGCTTTCAACTCCGCACATAAATAAATTGGTTTTCGATAGTAAATTTATTACTCATTCCAAGAGTGCTGAGCACAGTGTCGGTCGCATTGCTCGATCGCAGACGGAATTCGCCGAACAATCTCACGTCAGCCGTCGGCGTCGGGTCGGCGGCGTGCCTTGCGCGCGGAGTTCTCGCGCTTATCTTCGAGGCGTCGCCTGCGGGAGCCTCGCGTCGGCTTCGTCTCGCGACGGGGGGTCGGGACGTTCTGCGCCTGAACGATCATCGCTCGGAGCCGTTCCAGGCAGTCCTCGGCGTTGCGAAGTTGGTCGCGGTAGCGCTGGCCCTGGATGACGATTTCGCCCTCGACGGTGATGCGGTTCGCTTGCTGCTGACGCAACCGATCGCGGACGGCGACGGGAATCGTCGTGTTCGCCGCGACACTCCAGCGCAGGATCGCCTTCGAGGCGACCTTGTTGACGTTCTGCCCACCCGGCCCGCCGGAGCGGGCGTAGGTAAAAGTCAGCTCGTCATCGGGAATGTGCAGGCCGTCGGCCACGTCCATCGGGTCACTCTCGTCGGGACTTCGAGTGAGCGGTATCTACAAGGGAGAAAGGGCGGAAGCATGAGTCGGATGCTGATCCGACCTGAACCCCTTCCCTTTAGAGATCGTCTGACTGTGCGGATGGGGTAGGTAGGGCATAAAAAGACCCCTTGGCATGCGAACGAGGGAAGCGAGGTACTGCCGTTCGAGCGGCCTTGCTCCCTCTCTGCCAAGTGGTCTTTTTTACAATAAGCCGAAATACAGCTAACCACAGAGGCACAGAAAACACAGAAAACAAGACCGATTCAAGAGTGGACGCCCTTGTTTACTGTCTTTACACTCTCTTCATTCCGTGTATTTCTCTGTGTTCTCTGTGCCTCTGTGGTTAGCTGTTTTTCGGCAGAATTCGCCCCAGCGTCAAACATCCATCGAATTCCGTCGCCCTACACCAGTCCGGGGATGATCCGCCCGCCATCGACGATCGGTACCGGTCGGCCCAGGGGGGTGTAATACGTCTTCGTCGTATCGACGCCCATCTGCTGGAACACGGTCCGCAAGACATCTTCGACGCTGATCGGGTCGGTGGTCGGAGCGGATGCCTTCTTGTCGGTCGCGCCGATGACCTGACCCGCCTTGACGCCGCCCCCCGCGAACTGGATGCTCTGGGCCATCGACCAGTGATCGCGGCCCGCGCCGCTGTTGACGACGGGCGTTCGGCCCATCTCGCCCATCATCACGACGAGCGTGCTGTCGAGCATCCCGCGCTGCTCCAGGTCGGTCAGCAGGGTGCTGTAGGCGCGATCGACGTGCGGCAGCATGTCCTTTTCGAGGCTCGGGAAGATCGTCGAGTGGTGGTCCCAACCGCTGTGGTCGATGCCGACGAACCGGCAGCCCGCCTCGACGAGTCGGCGTGCGAGGAGGACGGACTGTCCCAGGTCGGTGTAGCCATACGACTGGCGGAGCGTGTCCGGCTCGGAGCGGATGTCGAAGGCTTTGCGGGCCTCGGGGGACGCCAGCAGGTCGCGGGCACGCTGGTAGTAGGTAGACATCGCCTTGGATCGGCCCAGTTGGGCGCGATCCCCCTCCAGCTTCTCGACCTCGGCGAGGAGCTTACGCCGACGGGCCTGGCGCGAGGGGCTGATCTTATCGAGCGGGCGCAAATCCTGGACCTCGAAATCCGCCTGCGCGGGACTGGTCTCGATGACGAACGGCGCGTGTTCGGAGCCGTAGAACCCCGCGCCGCCGGCCGACATCATGTGCGGCATGTTCACATAGGGCGGCAGCGTGCGCCTCGGCCCCAGTTCGCGGGAGATGATCGAGCCGATCGACGGGTAGAGGTGATTGTTCGGCAGGCGCGTGTTGCCGTCGGGGAAGTCGGCCTTGTAGCCGGTCATCACATAGTGATAGCCGGTGTTGTGGCCGTTGTCGTTGTGGCTGTGACTGCGGACGATGGTAAACTTGTTCGCGATCTTGGCGCAGCGTGGCAGGTGTTCGCTAATCATCGTGCCGGTGACGGCGGTGCGGATCGGCTTGAACGGGCCGCGAACCTCGGCGGGGGCGTCCGGCTTCATGTCCCACATGTCGAGCTGGCTCGGCCCGCCCTCGAGGAAGATGAAGATGCACGCCTGGGCCTTCGCCAGCTTCGCCGCCGGTGCCTTCGCCTGCAACTCGAACAGCGTGGGCAACGTGAGTCCGCCGATCAGGCCCGACGCGCCGATGCGCAGGGCGTGACGGCGGGAGATGCCATCGCAAGTAGTTCGTCGAGGCTTGCCGAATGGGATCAGCATGGTGGGTTCCTCTCTCGTTACAGATCAGGTAGGAGTCGATGCCGTGCTATTCGTCGAGGGGGACAGGATTCAGGGTCAGTCGAGGCCACTCAATGATTGTACACGAACCCGCGCGTGTTCATCAGCGCCCACAGGATGTCTTCGGCCGCCGCCTGGCGGTCGTCTTCCGCCTCGGCGAAGGCGCGGAGCATCAGCGCCTTCTCTTTCGCGTTGGGGAAGCGCGTCAGGGTGGTCAGATAGAGCGTGTCGATCACCTCCGTAGGCACGCTCTTCGATAGGGCCAGGCGGCGCGCGGCACCGTCGCGGGAGCGGATCTTGTGCATGATCTCGGTGGAGTTCATCAGGTGGAGCGCCTGGGTGATGCTCGGCTCGTTGCTCCGCTCGCACTCGCACACGCTCGCCCGGACGGGCCTCCCGAAGATTCGGAAGAAGTACGACGGCATGCGGTTGTCCCAGACCTGGATCGCCCGGTAGCCCTTCGGCCAGCCGTTGAACTTCTCCGCCGAGCCGGTCGCCTGCGAGATCGCGTCGAGCAACACCTCGGCGGGGATCGCGCGGGGCTGGGCGTGCGAGAAGTTCTGCTCGTCGATGGCCCCCCCCGTTGGCGGGCCGGCGAGTTGGTAGAGGCGCGACTTCAGCAATGTGCGAGTGAACGCTTTGAGGTCGTACTTCTCGTCGATCAGGTGCTTGGCGAGGGCGGCGAGGAGCGGTTCGTTAGTCGCCGGATTCGTAGCGCGCATGTCGTCGAGGGCTTCGACAAGTCCGCGCCCGAAGTAGTGCGACCAGAGTCGATTCGCGATGGCGCGGGCGAAGAACGGGTTGTCCGGCGCGGTCATCCAGCGCGCCAAGACGATTCGCCG
>JANXSH010001141.1 GCA_025356615.1 Planctomycetia bacterium
CCTCGAGGAGGATGTGCCCGTCACGGTAGTCTTCGAGATCCTCTCACCGGGCAACTCACGCAAGGAGATGGCGAGGAAGTTCCTCTTCTACGAACTGTACGGCGTCGAGGAATATTACGTCTACGACCCCGACGGCAACACGCTCGAAATCTACACGCGCATCGAGACGGCGCTCCGCCGACAGCTCGACATCGCCACGTTCGAGAGCTTGCGACTGGGCATCCGCTTCGAGATGACCCAGCCGGAGATGACCATCTTCGGCCCCGATGGGGAGCCGTTCCGCCGCTTCGAGGAAGAAAGGCAGCGCGCCGTAGTAGCAAGGAACGAGGCAGCCGAGGCCGATCGACAGGCCACCGAGTCTCGCCGACAGGCCGCCGAGGCTCGCCGGCAGGCCGCCGAGGCTCGCCGACAGGCCGCCGAGTCTCTTCGGCAGGCCGCCGACAACGCCAAACGCGCGGATCGCGTCACGGAGTTGAGCCGCAAAGTCCGGCGCGATCAGGCGAGCGCGGAGGAGATCGCCGAACTCGATCGCATCCTCGACGAGCCGACCTGACCGCCCCACCCGTCATCGCATGTAGAAATGCACGATCTCCCACGCCTTCGCCAACGTGATCCCCTCGCGTTGGTCGATCCCGAGTGGGTGCGTCTCTTCGGGGTGCAACTCGATCGTCGGGCGTTGCCCGTCGCCCCGGAAGTGGGCCATCGTCTTCAGCCCGAGTGAGCGCGTGGGGTAATACCCGATGTTCGTGCAGAGCCAGCCGAAGAAGGGGCCGATCTCCGGCGTGTCGAAGTTCGCCAGGTACGTCTCGAAGTTCGCCTTCTTCTGCGACACCCAGACGCCGAAGCCGAACGGCTCCTCCTGGTTGTGGACCGGGACGTACAACACGCCGCGAATGAAGTAGTCGTCGCCGCTGACGCAGGTGTCGCCGGTCAGGCGAATGTGGTCGCCGTACTCGTCCTCGGAGACGCCCAATAACTGGTCGGGTTTGGCCGCACCGATGTCGGGCAGTTCGTCGTGTTCCTCGCCGCAGGTGGTGCATCGAAAGGACATGGTGCCTCCGGGTTCTGGGAGTCGATCTCGAGATCATTGTCCCTCCGGTCGCGGGGTTGGCAAGGGGGCGGGTCATCGGGGGCGAAAAATCATATCTCATCCCCGAGACCCGACTCTTCTCCCGAGCCAGCGCATGAGCCAGACCCGTCTCAGCCCGATGCAAGAAATCCTCCGCGCGATCGGGCGCGTCGCGCCGCAGCCGTGGCACTACCGCACGGAGTCCGATCGCGAGGGTTTCGACCCCGACGCTGTCGAGCAAGTGCTGGAGCTGCTGCACCTCGAGGGGCTTGTCGCGCGCGGCCCCTCGACTCCTTCCACCGGGCCGGGGGTGGTCTTGACGCCCAAGGGCGAGCAAGTCGTCGGCGACCCGGACGCCTTCGCGCGCCTCGGCACCGGCGAGCCGCTCGACCCCGACGACCCCGGAGCGATCGTCCGCCAGAGCATTCGTCAGCCCGTCCCGCCGACCCTGACCCGGCTCATCATCCTGGCGAATTTCCTCGTCTTCGCCTGGTGCGTCTACCTGGCCAACCAATTCGGCGGCGTTGGGGCCTACATCAAGGGCAGTTTCGACCCCCGCGTGTTCCACCGCGTCGGCGGCTTGGCGGAATCGGACATCGTTCGCGGGGAGTGGTGGCGGCTCTTGACCTGTTGCTTCGTCCATGCCGGCATCCTCCATCTGGGGATGAATATGTACGCGCTCTACGGGGCCGGCCAATTCGTCGAGCAGACCTGGGGCCGGTGGCGATTCGCCCTCATCTACGCCCTCTCCGGCTGGGGCGGGTCGTGCCTCGCGATCGCCATGAAACCAGGCTCACTCGTCGGCGCTTCGGGCGCGGTCTGCGGAGTCTTCGCCGCCATCGGCGTCTGGTTCTTCCTCAACGGAAAACACCTGCCGCGCGGGATGGCCCAGCGCGGACGTAGCAACATCCTGACGAACGTCATCCTGATGGTGTTCATCAGCATGATCCCCGGCGTCAGCGGCTACGCCCACCTCGGCGGCGCGGTCGCGGGAGGTCTCGCCGCCGTCGCGCTCAACTTCGCGCGGTTCGGGTCGATTCCTGTCCGCGCGCTCGCCTGGTTGGTACTAATGGCGATCCCTGTCGTGAACTATGTGCATCTGGAAGAATCTCGTAAGACGAACGATCTCTGGCACGACGCGGAATACCGCTCCTTCAGCCAGGACTGGGTCGATCCGATCCAGAAGACGATGAAGTCCGCGATCAAGGACTACACGACGGCCGTCAAGGAGGTTCGCGAAGTCCACCCCGACCGCCGTGAGGAGGCCGACATCGCCTCCGCAGTCGCGGTCCTCGACAAGCACCTCGTTGCGCTCGACGCTCTCGGAGATGGACTCGACAAGAGCGGACCCTATCACAGCGTAGAGGTTCTCGCGATTCGCGAAGACGCGACCTCGTATGTTCGCCAGCGCGCCGAAGTCTACCGCGACGCGAAGCGCTGTCTGGAGGTCGGCAAGGAGTGGAAGGGGGCCGACGAGAAGGCGTTCGACGAGAAATGGAAGAAGCTGCAAGCGTTGCGCGAGGCGTGGGAGAAGCGGTTGAACTGATCGCTGGTCAGCCCGGCGGTGGTATCACCTCGATGAGTTGGCAGACGCTTTCGCCGTAGAAGAACCGATAGGCGAAGTCTGGCCCGCGATACAGGAACAACGTTCCACTCGTACCGACGCTCTCGGGGTGGGAGACGAGGATCGTCGAACCGCTCATGAACTCGATCAGGAAGGGGCGAAACGGAACTCGCCGATTCATGATTCGCAACGCCCGTCACAGTTCGTCGGTGGTCATGAGACGGATTCCCAGGCGACCTGACGGATGTTTCGGACATCGGCGAACCAGAAGTCTTCCAGCGTATCGTCGGCGGTCAACATGCCGGCCCCGCCACCATTGATCGCGAGCCGGTGGCCATCGACCCTGAGACTCCTGCCATCGGCCAGGTCGATGATGTACGGCTGGAACGGTACCTGGCGCTGGAGCTTGATCAGGGTCGCCTCCACGTCTTCGCTGCTCATGGGAACCTCACGGAATGAGTGGGCGAAATCATCGATCGTCCGTTGCAATTCTACTCGTCTGTCGCACCTGCCACAAGGTTTCGGCGACCACATCCGCTCACCCCCCCACGATCGCGACCGTCCCGCGCGTCCCATCCACCCGTAGCCGTTGCCCCGTCCGCACTCGGCGCAACACGCCGGGCAGTCCCGCTACTGCGGGCAGTCCGAACTCGCGCGCCACGATCGCGCCGTGCGACAGGACGCCGCCCGTCTCCATCACGAGGCCCTTCGCCTGGACGAAGAGCGGCACCCACGCGGGGTCCGTCGAGGGGCACACCAGGATGTATCCCTCCGAAGGCAACGCCACGCCGTGCGGGGACTCCAGAACGAGCGCCGGCGCTTCCGCGACTCCCGCCGAGAGCGAAATGCCCTCGAGCATCGTCGCGCCGTCGAGCGGCAAAGCCCGGTCGATCGCCTCGAGGTCGTTGCTGAACAGCACGGACGGCACCTCCAACGAGAGAGCTGCCGCGCGCCGACGCCGACGCCCCGCGATCAGCCCGGCCATGTCCTTTCCTTCGAGAAGTCGAAGGATCTCTTCGACGGTCAAGAAGAAGATGCCGCCATCGAGGCGATGTCGCCGATCGAGTTCCAGGAGCGCGCGGCGGATGAGCGCGTACCCCCGCAGGAGGTCGTGCTTCCCCATCTCGCGCAGGCCAAGGTAGAGGTGCAGACGCTCCACGTCCGGCACCAGCAGCTTCGCCTGCTCGTCATTCAGGCGCGGGTTGCTGCGCAGCCGGTCCTCGATCGACCGTGCGTCCATCTTGCCGTGGGGCATCGCGCCGGGCCGGGCGAGAGACTCCGGGGCTTCGCCCCAGCGCGGCTGGGACAGTTCCATCTCGCCGGGGCCGCGGTGGGCGAATCGCGTCAGGAACGCCTCGCGCGATAGCTCGCCCGAGGCGAGGGCGTGCATCCCCCCGGCGAGGTCGGCGTCCGTCTCGGGCCGCGCGCCCATGACGAGTTCGCGCGTGAACTCCCGCGCCCGGTCCGGGGTCATCACGCTCCCTAGTTTCGCCTCCAAGTCCGCCATCGCGAGTGCGGCCAGCGCCGTCGGTTCGAGGCTCTTGCTCGCGAAATCGACCAGCGTCTTCCGCGTCCATGTGTCCAGGTAGGAGACGACGCCCGCATCGCTCATCCCACCCAGGTCTTCGCGTGCCGCCGCCTCGACCGCTGCCCGGAACGCCGGGGCGATCTTCTCCTGATAGAGTCGCGCGAACGTCCGACTCATTCGCTTACGCCTTAGCCCCCCCCAAAATAGTCTCCAAGCCAGGCGAGGCAGTAAGACGGGTGCTCTCAGCCAAAATAGCCACGGATGGAGTAGCAAATTGACGCGCGGCGTCGGATAGAGTGCGAGACGCGGGTCTTTCGACATCGCTGCGAATGAATGCTCGAAAGGGATATCGCGATAGTGCAACTTTGGCTCGCGGCTGAGGTTACAGTAAGGCCGACCGCAGACGAGGTCGAAGACGCCCTCATCGTCAAGCGCCGGGTCGGGGTCGTAGCCGAGGTCACGGAGCATCAGGCCGAACCCGCCCTTGCCGGACATCAGGTGTCGGCTCACGATCGACCACGTCATCGGCGTCGGCGTCGGCAAAACCTCCGCGAGGTTGAATCGGCTCCAGATCGTCCCGCGTGGATCCGCCCTCTCGAGGAGTGCGGCGATTTCCTCCCGCCGAACGGTCGCGCGCTCCGCCGCGCCGACGGCGGTGATCGGCCTCGATTGCAGCAGCCAGAATCGCCCCTCGGCGAATGCCCATTCGATATCCCGCGGCTGTCCGTGGAACGCCTCGACGCGCCGGCCCAACTCCGCGAGTTCCGCGAGTTGCCTCGAGTCCAGGCAGGCGATCGACTGGAGTTCGGCGGGCACCGGCACCTCTCCCGCCGCCCCCCACATCACCGCCTTGGCCCCGATGTGTTGATTCAGCGTCGCGCCGGTCTCTCGGTCGAGCTGGAAGCGGTCCGGCGTGACCCGCCCCGAGACGACACTCTCGCCCAGCCCCCACGACGCCTCGACGAGCATGCGTGTGCCCGTCGCGTCCATCGGGTCGCGCGTGAACAGCACGCCGGCGACTTGGGCCGGCACGAGGCGTTGCACGACGACCGCCATGAGCATCTCGTCGCGGATGCCCTGCTGGCGGCGATAGGCCAGCGCGCGCTCGCCGTCGATCGACGCCCAGCACTTCTGCACCGCCTGGCAGATCGCCGAAAGTCCCGAAACGCCGAGGAACGTCTCCTGCTGCCCCGCGAAGCTCGCCGTCGCCCCGTCCTCCGCCGTCGCCGAAGACCGCACGGCGACCGGCCCGGCCCCCAGGCGCGCGCACGCCTGCCCCAGTGCCGCGACCAACCCCGGCTCCGCATCCAGGCCCGACCCGCGCAACCGGCGATGCACCGCCGTCGTCACGCAGAACCCCTCGGGCACCGGCAACCCCGCCGCCGCGAGCAGGCCCAGCGACAGCCCCTTGCCCCCGACGAGGGTGACATCGTCGGCGGTGATCTGATCGAACGGAGCCAGGTCGGCAGGCATGGAGGGATCTCGGCGGGAGGCGGGCGTATCTCCTTTGTTCTATCGATCTCGTGAGAGATGGGGCAGGGCGGGGATAGCGCGCCGGCGGCGCATCGTTTCGCCAGGGCTGTTGCTTGTTTCCGTAACTCGTTGAGCGTCGGGCGTAAGTCTAGAAAAGTCGCACCATCGTTCTTGGAGTTATGGAAACAAGCAACAGCCCTGGGTAGATACAGGTCAGCGTCGAGCAGGGTCTAGAAGTGGCCATGGGCGACGCCGACGTGGACGGTGACGATGCCGTCGTCGATCTTGCCGACGCAGCCGAGGTACTGCCTCTGCACATTGGGGGACTTTCTCGCCCTTCTTCACGCAACTGGTCTCGTCGATGACCCCGACGGTGCCGAGCGGATCGGCCGGCAGTGTCTGGATTACCTCGACGAGGTGCTGCTGGAAGGTGTCGCGGGCGAGGTCGTGGCCCCAGGAGGCGGGGACGAGGAACTCCTGGAGGGTGCGGACGGCGGTGCCGCAGACGAGGGCGATCGGCTCGACGGTCTCGGGCGGCAGGTCGGAGAGCAGGCCCCGACAGTAGTCGTCGAAGTGGCCGGCGA
>JANXSH010001154.1 GCA_025356615.1 Planctomycetia bacterium
GGTTTCGAGACAGTTTGGACTAGCTTCTTCGTATTCAGCTCCCAGACGCGGAGGGGAATGCTGGGGCTGCACGCCACGACATAGAGGCCGTCGTCCGTGAGGGCGCAGGGACGACTCGGGCTGTCCGACCCGGTGAAGCGATGCTCGAGCTTGCCCGTGTCGAGATTCCACAAGCCGACATCGCACGCGACGGCAGAAGTTCGCCCGTCACGCCGAAGTCTTCGACTGTCTTGACGAGGCCGATCCCGAAGATCATCTGCCACCAACGATTGACCGCCACCCGCGCCGTCAGCGGATTCGAGGGATCGACGAGCCAGCGAGCCAGCGCGAGCCGATCGGCGGCACCCGCTGGTAGGGGTGGCAGCACCACCGGAACCCCAGCCGTGACCTTATCGCCCGGCTTGTCGTAGTCGCCTCGATTCAAGAGGAACGTCTCGCGCACTTTCGGCAATTCTTGCATGACCATCAATGCGGGGAGGCTCTTCTCCATCTCCGCGACCCGCCGGACGACTACGGCGAGGTCGGTCTGGAGTTTTGCATAGTCTTTATCGATGCGGTCCAGGTAGTATCGCCGGACCCGGCTGTGTTGGGCCGCTGTTCGCTTCTCCGCCGGGATGCCGAGCAAGCCGACGGCAAGATTCACGGCCCGACCGGCTGCGAGTTCCGTCGCGTCTTCGGCGGTCAGCTCCACGCCGAAGAACTGCACCTCGTCGAGCGTGCCCTCGAAAGGAATGGTCGTCTGGCGTTTGCCCAGGTGGAGGGGCTTCGCGGTTCGGATCGTCCCGCGTAGGTCGTCTCTGGTCGCGCTCGATGCTTCCAATTTGCCGTCGATATAGACCCTCACCCCGGCTGCCTTGCGAGAGCCGTCGTAGGTGACGAGGAGCTGGTGCCAGGCGTTGGGGGTGACGGCCTTGGTCGTCGTGACTTTGATCGCGTTGTCGAGCCAGTGATGCACCAGATGGACCGCCACTTTGCCCTCTTCGAGGAGGACATCATACCCTCGGTGGGCGGCGAGGTCGTCCATCTTGGAGACGAGCGCCCCCGTACCTTTCGAGTTCGAGTTCAACCAGAGGCCGATCGAAAAGGCGGTGGCACCATCGAAGGCCGGCCCGTCGTCGATCACGACATGCGATTTCCCATCGAACGCGAGAGCGCCGCCGAGCTTGCCCGGACCCCAGGCCGGCTTCCCTAGGACGGTCCCGCGTCGCTTCCCGTCCCCGTCTGCGACTGCATCACCTTTGGTCTCGTTCAGAGGAAGGCGGAGCAGTAGGCCCGATGCCGCGAGTTTTTGCTTCTCCTCGAGAGTGAGCACCTTATCCCATCGTATCGTCGCGGCGTCGGCTCTCGCCTCCAACTGTTTCACTCGGCCCATCAGGGAGGCCCGTCGTACCTCGAGTTGGTCGATCGCGTCTTGCTGTTTACGCGATGGAATCCGGAGGAACGGCTCGGCGGCGACGAAGTTGGAGTAGCTCGCGGGCTTGTCCGACACGTTGTTGAAGAAGGCGAAGAACTGGTAATACTCCTTCTGCGAGATCGGGTCGAACTTGTGGTCGTGGCAGCGCGCGCACTGCATGGAGAGGCCCAGGAAGACGGTCGCCGAGGTGTGGACACGGTCGGCGACGTACTCGACGCGGTACTCCTCGGGGATGATGCCCCCCTCCGTGTTGTGGACCTGATTACGGTGGAACGCGGTGGCGACCTTTTGGTTCCGCGTCGCGCCGGGCAGCATGTCGCCGGCCACCTGCTCGAGGACGAAGCGATCGTAGGGCATGTTACGCCGAAAGGCGTCGATCACCCAGTCGCGCCACGGCCATTGTGTGCGGTCCTCGTCGTTGTTGAAGCCGTTGGTGTCGGCGTAACGCGCGGCGTCGAGCCAGGCCAGCGCCATCCGCTCGGCGTACTGCGACGAGGCGAGCAATCGAGCGACCACCTTCTCGTAGGCATCCGGCGAGACATCCGCCTCGAAGGCGTCCAGCTCTGCCGTCGTCGGGGGCAACCCCGTCAGGTCGAGTGTCACCCGACGAATCAGGGTCGGCTTGTCGGCCTCTGGGGAAGGTTGGAGCCGTTCGCGCCGGAGTCTCTCGAGGATGAACGCATCGATCGCATTCCGGCCCCATCGGGTGTTGTCGCTCTTGGGCGGCACGGGCCGAATCGGAGCGGCGAAAGCCCAGTGCCGGGAGTAACTCGCGCCTTGCGCGACCCAGGCTCGGAGCAAGCGTTTCTGCTCTGCGGAGAGTGGCTTCTTGAAGGAGCGGGGTGGCATCCGCTCGGCCTCGTCTGCCGATTCGACGCGGGCGACGAGCGAACTCGCTTCCACGTCGCCGGGCACGATCGCCTTGCGCGCGATCGCGGATTCGCGGACATCGAGTCGCAACTTCGCCTTGCGCGTCTTCTCGTCGAAGCCGTGACAGGCGGCGCAGTGCTGGGAGAGGATCGGCCGGATGTCGCGCGCGAAGTCTACCTTCGCCGGTGCCGCCCTCGCACTCGAGGCGAACCCCAACAGGACTAGTGCGAGACAGGCATAGGTCCTGCCGTCACTCCCGGACGGGGCGAGTCGTTGCCGCGCGTGCATGTGCTTCATCCCCGGCGGGTCATCGATTCACTCTATCCATCCTATCTTTCGGGGTGGGATTTGCATAGTTCTCGAGATTGTTTAGTCGTGACGGAACGCGGAGCGCGAGACGCGCTCCGCGTTCCGTCGCGGCTAAACCTTTGCCCCTTATCCCAGCAGAGTTCCCCAGACATTGTAGAGCATGTGACCCAGCACCAGAGGCCAGATCCGACGCAGGGCCAGGTAGGCCGCTCCGTACATCACGCCGAACAGGAACGTATCGATCACGCCGAGGAGGCCCTGGTAGAGGTGGTAGGAAGAGAACACGAGGGCCGCGAGCAGGACGGCCTTCGTTCGGGATCGAAGCAGCGTCTCGAGGCGAGTAATCAGATAGGTGCGCGTGACGAGTTCTTCGGCAAACGCGGAAATCGAGAACTTCAGAACCATCATCACATGGTCCACCGCACCGACGGGGCGCTGGAAATAGTATTCGATGATGCGCAGGCCAGAGAATAGGTCGGAGACAAAACCCCAAAGGATCTGGCCTGCCATCAAGAACAGCGCGCCGAAGAACAGGTCCGGGACATGAGGGCGAGTGATCCCGAAACGCGAGAACGGTTCACCGCTTCGGTGGATGAGGTACAGCGTAACGAAGATCGTACACCCGCTCATCACGGACAACTCGAGCGAATCGACCCAGTGTTCCACGGGAAAGACACTCGGGCGAATGAACGAACTGACCGCATTGAGGAGATTGGGCACGACACCCACGGCCATCACCGCCGCGACCTCCCACCAAATGCCGCTCGAGCGGATCGGATCTGCGACGGGATCCGAGCGAGGCTCGTCTGCGGGAACGAAGTCGCATTCGGTGCCCTTGACGAAAATCGTGGGCACAGCATCTCTGGGCCACGCGCATTTCGGGCAAGCGTCCCCGTGGGCATAGGTAGCGCCACAGGCGAGGCAATGGCGCGGCGACCCATCGCCACGCTCGAGCAAAACCCGCGCGGCAGACTCGTCGGATCGGGTGACGAGGATGGTCAGACCACTCGGGGCATCCTGGGGGCTGGCTTCGAGGGCCGTCGGGATGCCTGCGCGCTCGAGAGTCAGGCAGATCGCGCGAGCATCGGAAGAACTTCGCCCGCGACAGAGTTCGACGGGATCCGCCAACACGATACCCATTGCGACTCACCCCCCGAATGAATGGTCCCAGCCATTCTATCTTCCGGGGGGAATTCGCACAGCGAAACCTGCATTCTGAGCCGTGAAGAGATGAGATCGAAGCGCGATACCTCGCGCCGCCAACGACCCCGGTTTCCCTTCAAGCGGCGAGACTTTCGGCGCGGCCCGCGCTAACGGGCTTGAAGCCCTTGAAGACGAGGAGTCGGCCCGTGAACCGTTCCATCATCCCGAGGGGGAGCCAGCGGCACAAATGGGGGACATCGGCCCGCCTCAAGTGACGGCGATAGATATGTCCCTCCTGGAATCGCGCGAGGAGGTGCGACAGAGAGCGACGATCGAAGGCAGAGGCCATCGGCAAGGAGGGGTCGTTGCGAACGGTCACCGGAGTAGACCGGGGGCGGCGGAATCGCTTCACGATACTCGCCAGGAAGTTGATTTCCTGTCGGGCCGGGACGATGGCCACGAGCTTGCCGCCTGGCTTGAGGACGCGATAGGTCTCTTCGACGACGCGCGCCGAATCCTGCGTATCGTGGAACAATCCGTTGACGAACACGAGGTCCACGGAGGTCGATTCGATGGGAAGCGCTCGGGGGCTGGCGTGGAGGAAGATGCCCGGCAATCGGCGCAGGTCGAAATTGTGCCGCACGAACGCGAGCTGTTCGGCGATGGGGCTTGCGACGAGAACCTCGACCCCGCGTGCGGCATAGTTGACGAGGTCGGTGCCCAGCGATGTCCCCAGGCCGAGCAGACGCTCCCCTCGATACTTCCCGAAGTCGAGCAGGTTCGGAATCCAGCGCCCGTGTCGATGATAGCGAAGTCGCTCGATTTCTTGATACCAGGCGAGAGAGAGCGGCTCGAAAGCTTCCCGGAGGTGGAGCGAGGGACGCAGCACTTCGTCGAACGCGAGTTGTTGGAGTAGCGATGTGCATGAAGGCGCGGGAGGGACAGGCAGGGATTGGCGTCGTCCCGTCTCCTCTTGCCAAATGCGCAGCGGTCCGAATAGTGCGTCGGACATCCCAAAACATCCTTATTTCCACGAGGTCGGGCTATCCTTGCCCTAACTCTTCTCTCTCATAGCCGATCCCGGAGAACGAATCAAGGCGGACCGGCGACGAAATCATAGGGCGGCGGTGTGCGGTATGCGCTTTGCGTGCATACAATCTCCCGGAGGCGAAATCGTGTTCCGAATGCCTCCCTTCGCACACCAGGATCAAGACATGCTCGGCAACATGTGGCAGCGGGTACGAGGGTTGTTCAGTCCGCGCGTGAGCGAAGCGGAGGTCCACGCTCGCCTCGACAAGCTGCGCGAGCAAACCCCGGTCCCGGTGTTCTGGCTCCTCGGCAAGACGCAGAGCGGCAAGACCTCGATCGTGCGCTACCTCACCGGGGCCGAGCGCGCCGAGATCGGCAAGGGCTATCAGCCCTGCACACGCTTCACTAGCAAATACATCTTCCCTAACGAACAGACTCCTCTGTTGACCTTCCTCGACACGCGCGGCCTCGACGAGCCGGGCTACGACCCGAAGGAGGATATCGCCCTGCTGAATGACCAGGCTCACCTGATCCTCGTCGTCGTCAAGTTGCTCGACCACGCGCAGCAAACTTTGATGGAGCAACTGCCCCGCATTCGTGCCGCCAAGCCGAGCCGGCCCATCGTCCTCGTCCTCACTTGCCTCCACGAGGCGTATCCCCAGCAACAGCACCCGGAGCCTTATCCCTTCACGGGAGAGGGACCGACTTCGAGTACCCTCTCGCCGGATTTGCTCCAGAGCCTGGCGACCCAGCGGGAGCGATTCGCCCGACTCGTCGATCGTGTCGTCCTCATCGACTTGACCCAGCCCGAGGAGGGATTTACGCAGCCCGATTACGGCGGCGAGCAGATGAGGCACACCCTCCTCGAAGTCCTCCCTGCGGGCCTGGCGCAGACGCTCCGCACACTCGCCGTCGCCCAGCACGACTTGCAGAACCTCTTCGCCGGCAAGGCCGCCCCGACGATCACCGCCTACAGCACTCTGGCCGCCACGGCGGGGGCGGTCCCCCTCCCCTTCGTGGACCTGATCCTCATCTCCGGGGTGCAGACACGCATGCTCTACGATCTGGCCCAACTCTACGGACAGCCGTTGACGACGGCGCGCCTCGCCGAGCTGGCCGGGGCGCTGGGCCTGGGGTTGCTCGGCAGGCAGGCGGGGAGGACGCTCATCAAGGTAATCCCCGGACTGGGGACCATCATCGGCTCCGTCGCGGGCGGCGCGCTGGCGGCTGCCTCGACGTATGCCCTGGGCAAGGCGTTCTGCTACTATTATCAGGCCGTCCTCGAAGGGCATGTGCCGAACACGCAGGATCTCAAGAAGTATTACAACGCCCAACTCGTCCAGGCAGAAGACGCCTGGAAGCGACTGCACCCTTCGGAGAAGAAGTCATGAGCCTCTGGCGTCTCGTCGTCGTCGGTGGCCTCATCCTGTTGCCGATCCTCATCTGGGCGGGCCTGGGGATGTACTACCTGTGGAGCATCGGTTGGGGCTTCTACGCCTGGTGGCCGATGTTCCTGCTCATGACCCTCGGCTACGGCTTGGCCCACTACTGGCAGCGCAACAAGAGTCTGCTCCGGCCGCCCGAACTCGTCGTCCCGCACCACTGGACGGACCGCGACAAGCTGGCGTGGAAACTCGTCGAGGCACGCGCGGCCAGTGGGGTCAAAGTCGAGTCGGCGAAGCTGACCGAACCGACGTTCTACGTCCAGACGGCCCAGGAGATGGCGATCGAACTCGCGACCTACTACCATCCGGGCACGAAGGATCCGATCGACTACCTGACCATCCCCGAGATCCTCGCCGTCGTCGAACTGGCGTCCCATGACCTTTGTGTCCTGGTCGAGCAACACCTACCCGGCGGGCACCTGCTCACGATCCGCGACATGAAGCGCGCCCAACGGCTGACCGAACTCTACCAGCAGGGGAGCAACATCTTCTGGGCGATCTCGGCCCTCTTCAACCCCATCGAGACGGGCATGCGCTACGGCGCGTCTCAACTCGGCATGTCCACGCCACTGCGCATGCTCCAGCAGAACCTCTTCGTCTGGTTCTATACCGCCTACATCCAGCGACTGGGTAACTATTTAATCGACCTCAATAGCGGCCGGCTCCGCGTCGGGGCCTCGCGCTACCGCGAACTCGTCGAGCAAGCCCAGCGCCAGCGACTCAACGACCTCACGCCGCTGGAGAAGTCCGCCGCCGGGCCGTTCCCCTCGGGGGGCGGCGACTCCTCCGACCAGATCGCCCAGGTGACGATCACGGTCATGGGCCAGACGAAGACGGGCAAGTCGAGCCTCATCAACGCACTGCTCGGCGAGCAGCGCGCGCGGACGGGCGTCGTCCCGATCACCGACGCGATCGATCGTTACGAGTTGACGACCCCCGGCGTGCCGACGAAGCTCGTCCTACTGGACACCGTCGGCTACTCCCAGGCGGGGCCGAAGGCCGACCAGGTGGCCCTGACGGCGGAGTCGGCGCGGAAGTCCGACCTGCTCTTCTTGGTGTTGCACGCGCGTAACCCAGGCAGGCAGGCGGACCTCGACATGCTGGACCAGATGCGGAAGTGGTTCGCCGATCGACCAGACTTGAAATCGCCTCCCATCATCGCCGTGATGACGCACATCGACCTGCTGACGCCCGCGATGGAGTGGGCACCGCCCTACGACTGGACGCAGCCGAAGCGCCCCAAAGAGGTGAGCATCCGCGACGCCGCCGCCGCGACCCGGCAGCAGCTCGGGGACCGCGTCGTCTCCCTCGTCCCGGTCTGCACGACCCCCGGCAAGGTGTACGGC
>JANXSH010001160.1 GCA_025356615.1 Planctomycetia bacterium
AAGGACTATTGCCACTTCACCTCGCCGATCCGGCGATACCCCGACCTCGTCGTCCACCGCCAACTCGGCCAGTGGCTGCGGACGAAGAGCGTGGGCGGTGCCCGCGCCGAGTTGGCCATCCTCGGCGACCATTGCAGCAAGATGGAACGCCGGGCCGAGGCGGCCGAGCGCGAGTTGGTGAAGCTCAAACTCTTGACGTACCTCAGCGACCGCATCGGCATGGAGACGGAGATCATCATCACCGGCGTGGCCGACTACGGGTTCTTCGGCCAGGCCGAGACGATCCCCGTCGAGGGGCTGGTCCACATCAGCACGCTGCCCGACGATTTCTACTACTACGAAGAGGCGACCCACAGCCTCATCGGCAGGCGCTCGGGGCGGTGCTTCCGCCTCGGCGGGCGTGTCAAGGTACAGGTGGTGCGCGTCGATCTGCAACGGCGACAACTCGACCTGCGCGTCGTCGGCGGGCCGCCCCCGGCGGCGAGTCCGAAGCCCGAGGTGCCGAAATATCCGCTGAAGCACAAGAAGCGGCGATGAGAGCCTTTCGAGAAATCAACAACGGATGACACGGATCGAACGAATGCTATTCCTCCAGTGGCACCTTTTCGATTCGCAACGTTGGCCGAGGGGATTGGAGTGACTCATGCGAGACGAGAATTTCATTCAGGCAATTCTCGAGACGCCGGAGGATCGCGCGCTGCGCCTGGTCTATGCCGACTGGCTGGAAGAACAAGGTGATCCGCGCGGGCAATTCCTTCGCGTCACTCAGGGGATGTGGGAAACCCCGATCTGCACGGCCCGTTACCGGAAACTATGGATGCGTCGCAAATCGTTGCGCGGACGCATCGCTGGCGAATGGGCCAAGATCATGCTGCGCGCGCCGTTCCCCTATATCCGTCAGCGTCTGGAAGAGTTGAGCCGCCTCGACACGGCCCGTGCCGTCTTCGCTTCGGATCGTCATGGATACCGCCTGAATCCCCCTCTGCCCCTGGCGCGTGTCGAGCAGATCGAGTCTCGGCTTGGCTACCGACTTCCCGAGCAGTATCGCCGCTTCGTGACGGAGTTCGCGGACGGTGGGGCCGGCCCCGATTACGGCATTCGCTCCTTGGACTCACTGCTCGGTGAGGGGAACAACCCGGGATGGATCGAGTCGCTTACTCGACCCTTTCCGGTGCCAGACACCGTCGAGGAAATGCGATCGATCGAAGACCCGGTTCCCGGAGCGCTGCCCATCTGTGAGATTGGGTGTGGAAGTTGCTACTACTTGATCCTTGCCGGACCGGAGACCGGCCACATTTGGATTCAGAATACGAACGGGGATTGGAGTCCAGCCTTGTTCGACGAATCACGCTTCCCGAGTGGCCCCGATGTTACGATCGATGCCATACTTCTCGCCGCCAATCGGTCCCCGCTGGGATCGAAACTGGAATTCGTGGACTGGTATCTGAAGTGGCTCGACAAAGCCCTCTGGGAAGTCACCTGCAAATCAACCGCCGTGGAAGAGCTTTTCGACCTGGACCCGGATACGACCGAGTTGAGCGTCATGAGCCGGGAACTGTCTGCTCTTCCAGACCGCTTGCGCGGGCTGACCGCGCTCCGCTCACTCAACTTGCATGGGAACCATCTCACCGAATTGCCGGATTGGATCGGAGAACTCACCGACCTGGCATTTCTCAGCACCGGAGGCAATCGCCTCAGTCAGCTGCCGGAAACCCTCGGCAATCTGAGCCGACTTTCGCGGCTCAACTGTGGTCACATGGAGACATTGCGACAACTACCCGAGAGCATCGGTCGCCTGCTTGCTCTCGAAGACCTACGGCTCGGCTTCAACAAACTCGAGGCATTGCCCGATAGCATTGGTGCCCTGAGCCGGCTGCGCAACCTCGATTTGTCCCACAACGAACTGAAAGACCTGCCGACAACGATCGGCGGACTGCACGAACTCCGCGAGTTGAAATTGACGTGGAACAAACTTTCCCGATTACCTGCGGGATTGGCGAACCTGACTCATCTCAGCGTGCTCGACCTCCGGGCAAACGACTTCCGCCGATTGCCCGAAAGCGTCTGCGAGTTACCTGTCTTGCAGACGCTCCACCTGGGGGAGAATCCGAGTTTGGACATCGCCGACGCCTGCCGCAAACTGGTGAACGTGCCGACACTTCGGAGCCTGTCGCTGTTCATGAACAAACTTACCGAACTGCCATCCGAGATAGGACTCCTTACTCAGTTGACCTCGTTGGACCTGAGTTGGAACGCCTTATCCGGCCTACCAGTATCGCTGTCACGACTTACCAATCTGGTCAAGTTCAACCTGGTCCACAACCCTGACCACGCTAACCTGCGGAATCGACTTCGGGAGCTGTTGCCCGGTTACGATAGCCAAGAACGGTAGGTGGTCCTGTGATACCCGGCATCGTGGTTGCTAAACACTTGTGGGGTCGGGCAACGCGGGGGCTTACCAATTCACGTCGTCGCCCCCTCTGGTAAGCCCGCGCTCCGCTCGTGCCACCCTATGCCCTCGCCGAGATCCGGTTGACGCAGCCTTTCGCCAACGTCTGGCATTCTCCCGGAAAAAAAGCTACAACGAGGTTATGGCGGTTCTCATCACCCTGAAAGGTCCGAACATCGGACGCCGATTCCTCCTCGACGACGGCTCCTCCATCATCGGGAGGCAGCCGGAAGTCCCCGTTTGTCTCGAGTCGCTCGCGGTCAGCCGCAACCACGCCCGCATCGTCCGCGAGCAGGGGGCCTTCTACGTCGAGGACTCCGGCTCGAGCAACGGGACGTTCGTCAACGGGCACCGGATCGCGGGTCGGGTGCCGTTCGCCGAGGGCGACACCCTCCAGATCGGCCCCTACGAACTCGAACTGCACGTCGAGAAGCCGGCCCTGACGACCGAGCCGGCCCAGATCATCCGCGCCCGCATCGACGCCCAGCCGTCGAACCACTCGATCTTCGAGCAGAAGCCCGCCCAGAAGCTCCAGGTGATGCTCCAGATCGCCCAGGATCTCGGGCAGACGTTGGACATCGACCCGCTCCTTGGTCGGCTCCTCGAACATTTACTACGCCTCTTCCCGCAGGCCGACCGGGGCATGGTGTTGTTCTGCGAGGGGGAGCGCCTCGTCGTCCGCGCCCAGCGCACGCGCCAACTCGGCGACCACGGCGATTTCCCCTACAGCCGAACCATCGTCCGCCGCGCGCTCGACGAGGGCGTCGGCCTGCTCAGCGAGGACGTGCGCGGCGACCGCAACCTGGTCCTGTCCGCGACGCTCGTCTCGCTCAACCTGCGGTCGTTCCTGTGCGTGCCGCTACTCGGCTGGGAGAACCGCCGGCTCGGCATCATCCAACTCGACTGCCTCCGCCCGAACCAGGCGTTCCGCCAGGAAGACCTGGAGATGTTGGCGGCGATCGCGCTGCAAGCAGGCGTTGTACTCCAAAACGCGGCCTACCACGCCGACCGCATCCGCGAGGAACGGCTCCATCAGGAGATCCTGATGGCCCGCGACATCCAGCAGATGTTCCTCCCCACGGAGTTCGGCCTCGTCGGGCCGGGGGCCGAGTTGTTCGCCCAATGCCTGCCGGCGCGCGAGGTGTCGGGCGACCTCTACGACTTCTTCCGCCTCACCGACGGGCGGTTCGCCTTCTTCATCGGCGACGTGTCGGGCAAGGGCATGTCCGCCGCGCTTTTCATGATCGCTGTCCGCACCCTCGCCCGCCACCTCGCCCCGTCCGCCGTCGGGGCCGCCGACTTCCTCCAACGACTCAACGTCGCGCTGACCGCCGACAACCCGACGTACTTGTATGTCACCATGATCTTCGGCATCTTCGACGGGAAGGATGGCTCCGTCGTCCTCGCCAACGGCGGTCACCCGCCGCCGCTGATCCGCCGTGCGGACGGGCGCGTCGAGGTCGTCCCCATGAAGCCGGGCCTGATGATCGGCAGCGCCCCGGTGCCGGTACGCCTGACCGACACGCGCGTCGATCTCGCGCCGGGCGACACGCTGATCCTGTACACGGACGGCTACCTCGAGGCCACCGGCGGCGACGGCAAGACCGAGTTCGGCATCGACCGCCTCCGCGAGGCCGTCGGCGGCGCGCGTACTCCGCTGGCGCTGGAGGGGTGCGCCACCGAGACGGCGGCGGCGATCCGGCGCTACACGGGCCGCGACGAGTTGCAGGACGATCAGACGTTGGTGTTGCTGCGGCGGAGGTGAGCGCTGAGCTAGCTTAAATCAAATGCCGTTGAACGAAGGGTGATGTATTGATAGTATTTACGCCGAAGGCGTTACACAACAAAGCCCAGGGTCGCGAGCGCAGCGAGCACACCCTGGGTACGCTGACCGCGACGTACAACCATCGGTCAACGCTTGGTCCCACCCTGAATGGCAAAATCGAGATGCGACACCGGTCCCCCAGGGTGGGGGGCGGGGGCGGCG
>JANXSH010001220.1 GCA_025356615.1 Planctomycetia bacterium
CCCACGCGGTGCGTCGAGAGCGCTTTCCCGTTGAACCACACGATGAACGCGACTATCACCCTTCCGCGTGGGCCTCGCACCGCTTCGCGTCGCTCGACCCACCCTACCTCCTTCGTTCAATGAAGTTGGGTCTAGAACCCGAAGATCGTATCCATGTCCCGCGCCACACCGGCGAGGTACTCCTTGTCGCCGGCCGCAATCTCGGCAGCGCCCCAGCCGACGTACTTGATGTCCTTCAGCGCCTTCATGACGGCGGGCCAGTCGCAGTCGCCTTTCATTAGCGGCACCTCGAAGCCCTTCCAGCGGCCTTCCTTGTCGCATCGGGTTCGGCTGAACTCCTTGATGTCCAGCTTCAGGATGCGCTTGCCGAGGGTGCGAATCCACTGCTCGGGCCAGCCGTAGAGGATGATGTTGCCGACATCGAAGTGGACGCCGACGTGGTCCGACTCGAAATCGTCGATGTACTTCGCCATCTCGAGGGGACTGAGGAGGAAATTGTTCCAGACGTTTTCGATGGCGATCTTGACGCCCAGTTCCTTGGCGAGCGGAATCGCCTTGCGGATCTCCTCTTGCGATCGCTTGTAGGCGTCGGCGTAGGAGGTCTTCTTGCCGACGACGGCGGGGACGAACAGGAGCGTGGACGCGCCGAACTCCTTCGCCTCGCGCAACCCTTTCTTCAGCGCCTCCAGCCCCTTGGCCCGAACGGCCGCGTCGGGGTCGCTGACCGGCGAACCCCAGTGCGCGGAGCCGACGAGGCCGGGCACTTCCAGGCCCGTCTTCTCCTTGGCGGCGAGGACTTCTTTCGGGTCGTGTCTCGGCGAGTCGAGTTCGATCCCGTCGAAGCCGAGATCCTTGAGCAGTTGGAATTTCTCGACCAGCGTCTTGCCGGGCTTGACCATGTAATGCTTGGTCGCCTTCTTGAAGCCGTTGGGCGTCTTGCTCTTCGGCTCGGCCTTATCGGCGGGGGCCGCGGTCGCCGCGAGGGACGCGGCACCGACGGCGAGGAAGGTGCGACGTTCGATGTTCTGGTTCATGGGGTGCCTCTACTTCTTGGGCTGGACAAGTGCCTTTTTGGTTCCCGTCCAGTCAACTCAGGGCTGATAATCGCAGCGATTGCTACGTCGCGATCTCTGCCAGCATTTCGTTTTGGATGCCGATGATATTAGGAGACTCCACCCCGATCGACAACCGGACTCATTCTCCGGCGACGAAGAATAGGTCAGGCAGGGGGCAGGCCAGTTCGGGCAGAATGTCGTAGCCGACCAACACCTGATCGCCCTCGAACACTTCGGACGGATGCCCCAGGCGATGGACGACGACATCCCGCTCCTCGGGATCGATGATCCAGATGAGGCGGATTCCCGCGCGGAGGTATTCACCGATCCGTCTCGTGACCTTCCCCACGCGGTCGTTCGGCGACAACACCTCGACGACGAGCGTCGGCGTCCCTTCGGCGTACTTCGGGTTGAGTTGATCGTAGGGCTTCACGTCATCGAACAGGGCGACATCCGGCCCGCGCACGGTGTCTGGATCGCGTTCGACCAAAATGCCGGGATCGTTGGACAACACGCGGCCACGCCGACGCAGACGGATGTAGTTGTTCAGCGCCCAGACCACGTTGCCGCACACGAGACAGTGGCGCTCTCCGGGCCTCGACATCTCCACCACCTTTCCGCGCACGAGTTCGAGGTGCCTGCCCTGGTTTTCAGGACGATGGATATAGTCGAAGAATGCCACCGCATCGAAGAGTTCGACAGAGGTCAGCGGGGTCATCGAAACCTCCGGGGATCCTTCTCGTAGAAAAGACGAGAGGGTATTGTATCGATCCAGGCAACAGGCGAGGAATCCCAACCATGCTCGTCGATCTCCTCCACGTCACCACGCGCGACGGCGTTCGCCTCGATGGCGTCTATCAGGCACCCGCCACCCCCTCCTCTCTCGACATCGATGGGGCCATCCTCGTCCACGGCACGGGCAGCAACTTCTACGGCTCGACGCTCTTCGACGCCCTCGCCGAGCGACTCGTCTCGCTCGGCGTCGGCGTCTTGCGCGTCAACACGCGCGGACACGACCTCATGAGTACCGCCACGACGGCACGCGGGGGCCGGCGCTTCGGCGCGGCCTACGAAGCGGTGGACGACTGCCGACACGACCTCGCCGCGTGGGTCGATCGCCTCCAGGGATTGTGCGGGATGCGGGTCGGGCTGATCGGCCACAGCCTCGGCGCGGTCAAGTGCCTCTACTCCCAGGCCGTCCAGCCGGACCCTCGGGTCAGGCGTCTCGTCGCCGTCTCGCCGCCGCGATTGTCGCACAGCTGGTTCCGGGCGAGCGACCGCGCGGCGGAGTTCCGCGACGAGTACGATCGGGCGAGTGCCTTGATCGGCGCGGGCGAGCCGGAGGCCCTGTTGGAGGTGCGGGTTCCCCTGCCGTTCGTCGTGACTGCGGCGG
>JANXSH010001266.1 GCA_025356615.1 Planctomycetia bacterium
CTGAAGATGCTCGAGTCGTTGACCGCTCTCGAAGAGCTAGACCTCGGGAAGACCAAGATCACCGACGCGGGGCTGGTGCATCTGAAGGGGCTGAAGAACCTCCGAACCCTCAACCTGGCCTTCGACGACGTGACGGACGACGGGCTTCCACATTTGAAAGGGCTGACCAAACTCGGGGGACTCTACCTGACCTTCACCAAGGTGACGAACAAGGGCAAGGTAGAACTGCAAATGGCGTTGCCCGATGTCTCGATCAGCCGCTGAGTCCGACGCGATGAAAGCGAGTCAGGCGCTCACCCGACTCGCTCCTACTGAAAACCCGCTCGAACCGAGTGACCGGCTTACGCGGGAGTCGAGGGAATCCATTCCCCGTTGGCCTTCGCATAGGCAGGTACGCTCAACTGGCCCTTCCAACTCAGCTTCCCCAGGAGAAACGCGCCCTTCGGACCGTGTTCGGCCTGTTAACCGTGTTCCTCGGCGTGGACGATGTCCGGCTCCGGCATCTCGTCACGCGGCGGCCCCTTAGGGGCTTGATACATGCGTACCACGCCCACCGCGAACAGAGCGATGCCGCCGAAAATGATGAGCCGACCCGGCATCTCGAAGGGCGGCATGGGGTGAGCTTGGCCAGCGATCCGGTCGAGGCGGCGCGTCAGTTCGGGATCCTCGCTCATGTCGCGGACCTGGTTGATCCGCGACTCCTGGTCGATCGCGCGGTCGCCCATCGGTGGCCGCCATGTACTCAGGGACCAGCCACCGAGCATGAGCAGCAGGCCGAAGACGGCCAGCGAGATCGGGAATTGCCAGAGGGGAGTTGGGCGGCGTAGGGGCATGGTCATGGGAGTCCTTTCCGTAGGAGTTACCTCAAATTCGCCGTTCGGGTCGTGTGATATCGTGTGTGGTTCATGTGGAAGTCCGGCTCATCCCTCTCATTCTAGCAACGGCCCCTATTGGGTAAATCTCTACTTTCCCCTCGCCCTCTCGTCCGGGTGCGGAGCGAGGCCCACCGATGCGGATCGCTCGCCTCGCGCTCCGCATCGCAGCTCGATCTGCTCGCGTCGAATCCGGTGTAGCGATAGATTCCGCGCTCCCCACTTGAAATCCACCCCCTCAGCCCCGAATCTAGTCATGAGTATCCGCGCAGACTCACGGAGCCTTTCATGGCCGACCCCACCTCGATAACGACCCCCCCCGGCGTGACCGGCAACCCTCCCTTGCCGCCGACCGCGCCTGCTTCGGGGTTCGTCCCCTACATCGCCGACCGGCTGAAGATCCCTGAGTTCACCCTCCAGGCCGTCCTCGTCGGCGCGGTCCTCGGCATCGTCTTCGGGGCCAGCTCGCTCTACCTCGTGCTGCGTATCGGCATCACGGTGTCGGCGTCGATCCCTGTCGCGGTGCTGGCGATTACGCTCTTTCGCGCCTTGAGCAAGGCGTTCGGCTTTCGGAAAGCAACGATCCTCGAGAACAACATCACCCAGACGGCGGGTTCGGCGGGCGAGTCGATCGCGTTCGGCGTCGGCGTGACCATGCCCGCGCTCATGCTCGTCGGTTTCGAGATGACGCTCGAACGGATCATGGTGGTGTCGATTCTCGGCGGGTTGCTCGGCATCCTCATGATGATCCCGCTCCGCCGAGCGTTCATCGTCAACATGCACGGCAAGCCTGGGCAGCCCAACACGCTCCTCTACCCCGAGGGGACGGCGTGCGCCGCCGTCCTCATCTCCGGCGAGAAGGGCGGGACGAGCGGGGCGACGGTGTTCATCGGCTTCGGCGTCGCGTTCGTCCACAAGTTCATCACCGAGACCATGCTCCTGCTGCGCGGCACTGTCAGCGTGCCTCTGGGCTTTTTCAGCCCCGCCGCCAAGGTCGCCAGCGACATGGCCAGCGAACTACTCGGCGTCGGCTACATCCTTGGCGCTCGCATCGGCGCGATCATGATGGCCGGTGCGGTCATGGGTTGGCTCGTCATCATCCCGGCCATCTATCTCGAGGGCGCGAAGACCGGCGTCGATCCCGACAGCGTCTATAAGGATTACCTCCGCTACATCGGCGCGGGCTGCGTGTCCGCCGCCGGCATCATCTCCATGATTCGGACCCTGCCGATGATCGTGCGCTCGCTCCTCGGCAAGCGCCGCGTGGGAGCCGATGTGGCCGGTGAGGGCCGCACCGAGCGCGACCTGCCGCCCTCGGTAGTTCTGGGCGGCTCGGTGGCACTGTTGGTCGTCCTCATTGCTCTGTTGTTCGGCGAAGTCGGCCTGTTCGCGGCTGTGATTGCGGCGCTTCTGGTGTTGCTGTTCGGGTTCCTGTTCGTGACGGTGTCATCGCGGCTCACGGGCGAGGTCGGCTCGTCGTCGAACCCCATCTCGGGCATGACCATCGCCACGCTCCTGTTGACGTGCCTGATCTTCCTCGCCTTGGGCTGGCGCTCGCCCACCGACGCCGTTCTCGCCCTGACCATCGGCGCGGTGGTGTGCATCGCCGCGAGTAACGGCGGCACCACGTCGCAGGATCTCAAGACCGGCTACCTCGTCGGCGCGACGCCGGTGTATCAGCAACTCGCCATCGTCGTCGGCGCGCTCACCTCCGCCGTCGTTATCGGCTTCACGCTCATGGTCTTCAACGATGCGGGCATCGTCTTCAGTCAGCGCAACTTGCCCTCCGAAAACATCGCGGCCGAACTCGCGGGACTGACGGAACAGGCGACCCCCAAGGAGAAGGAATTCTTCGGCGAAGAATGCTTCGTCTACCGACCGGCCAAGGACAAGAAGTATCTCGCCGACGCGGCGGGTAACGTCGTCTACCTCGTCGATCCGACCATAACCGGCACCCTCAAGGCTCGCGACACGGTAGTCCGCGAGCCGCTGGCGGGGGTTGTCATGACGAAGGAGGAATCGTCACGACTCAAGGAGACGCTGTCGCAGCGTGAGAAAGGTCGAATGGTCGTCTATAAGCTGTGGGTGCAGGTGCCGCCCGAGAAGGGCAAGGAAATCGATGTCGCCGGCGACAAGAAGGCGAATCGGGTGACACGCGCCGACGTTCCCAAGGGGGAGTACCTCGTTGACGGCGAAGACAAGGTCGTCGGCCACGTCAGCACCGAGCCGGTGACGATGAAATTCGGCGCGCCGAAAACGCAAGTGATGGGCATTATCATCAACGGCCTGCTGGATCAGAAGCTCAACTGGGGGCTGGTCCTGATCGGCGCGTTCCTGGCCGTCGCGCTGGAGTTGTGCGGGGTGTCCTCGCTGGCCTTCGCCGTCGGCGTCTACATCCCGATGCAATACTCGGCACCGATCTTCCTCGGCGGCTTGCTGCGCTGGTCCGTGGACGCCTACCAGGTCCGAAGGAGCCGCAGCGAAGGACCGATGAGCGAGGCGGAGGAGATCGCCAAGACCGAGACCAGCTCCGGAGTGCTGCTCGCCTCTGGACTCATCGCCGGGGGAAGCCTCGCAGGAGTGTTGGGCGCGTTCATCCAACTGCCTTTCTTCAAGAAACTCAAGGACGCAATCTACTTCGGCGGCCCCCCCTTCAAGCCAGACGACGACCCTGAGCCGTACTTTAGTTGGATGGCCGAGTTGAGCCGAAAGACGTTCGGCGACCTGGACTACCTGGCGCTGATCGCCTTCCTCCTGCTCGCCCTGTTCCTCGCCCTCGTCGGCATGGGCAAACTCTTGCCGACGAAGCCCGAAGAGAAAGGAATCCCCAAATGATACGACTATCTTCCAGCCGCCTGCTCGTCGCCGGCGTGCTGCTCCTCGCCCTCACCGGCTGCCCCAAGAAGGAGCCTGTCGCCAAGGACAAGGGCACGCCGACCGGCGGTAAGCTTCTCACGCCGACCCCCGATTTCACGCTCGGTGCCGTCGATCTCGCCAAGGAGTATGAGACCGACGCGATGGCCGCCGACCTGAAGTACAAGGGTAAATGGCTCCTACTCGAGGGGACCGTGAGCGACATCACGCTCGGCCACCCCGGCGAGGTGACGGTATTCCTCGAGGGGTTCAACAAGGATCCCCAGAAGAGCATCCTCGGGCACTCGGCCCGTTGCCTCGTTCACAACGACGACAAGGCGAAGTCTCTCGACCTCACCAAGGGGCAGAAGGTCAAGTTCAAGGGCGAGTGCAACGGCGGCGCGTTGGTACACTTCGTCGATCTCCTGCATGCCGAACTGGTCGAGGTGGGCACGGATCCGGCGATCGTCGTCTCGGCAGAGCAACTCGCCAAGGACTTCAGCATGGACGCAGCCTCCGCGAAGGCGAAGTACGGCGACAAGTGGCTCCTCCTCACCGGGACGGTCGTCGAACGGGAAAAAGGCATCAGCGGGGCAGATTTCGTCGTCCTCCAAGGCTCCGACGAGAAGGCCGACAAGGCGATCCGCGTCGAGGCCGCCTACCCCGCCGAGGGCAAGCGCTTCTTTGAGAAGCTCACGAAAGGCGACAAAGTGAAGATCAAGGGCGAGTGCGGGGGCTTCGTCGCGGGGGCGGTGTCCGTGAATTACTCTCGCTTGATACCGTAGTACGGGCGTAGATTTTCGATGACTCGGTGAGCAGGGCGTTTACACGCCCCGCTCGCCTCATGACGAGGAACGAATGATGCGACGGATTCCAAGAGCGACCACGCTGGTCGCCTGTGTTCTCATGGCGGGGTTGACGCCCATGCTGCGCGGCGACGAGGGGATGTGGCTCTACAACAACCTCCCCGTGGAGCACCTCCAGAAGAAGTACGGCTTCGAGGTGAAGAAGGACTGGCTGGAACACCTCCAGAAGTCGTCCGTCCGCTTCAACAGCGGCGGGTCGGGGTCGTTCATCTCCGCCGACGGGCTGGTGCTGACGAACCACCACGTCGGGGCCGACGCGCTCCAGAAGCTCGGCACCAAGGACAAGAACTACTACCGGGACGGCTTCCACGCCAAGACGCGCAAGGAAGAGGCCAAGTGCGAGGCGATGGAGCTGAACGTCCTGATGGAGATCCAGGACGTGACCAAGCGGGTCAACGAGGCCGTGCCCGCCGAGACGCCCGCAGACAAGGCGGCCGTGATGCGCCGCGCGGTCATAGCGACGATCGAGTCCGAGGCCAAGGAGAAGACCAAGCTCCAGCCGCAGGTCGTGACGCTCTACCAGGGCGGGGCGTACCATCTGTACCTGTTCCAGAAGTACACCGACGTTCGCCTCGTCTTCGCGCCGGAGGCGCAGATCGCGTTCTACGGCGGCGACCCGGACAACTTCGAGTACCCGCGTTACGACCTCGACATCTGCATCTTCCGCGTCTACAAGGACGACAAGCCAGCCAAGCTGAAGCACTACCTGAAGTGGGCGAAAGACCCGCTGAAGGAAGGCGACCTGACGTTCGTCTCCGGGCATCCGGGTCGGACGAATCGCCTCAACACGGTCGCCGACCTGGAGTACCAGCGCGACACCGCGTTCCCGTTCCTGATGCAGCGACTCAACCGCATGGAAGTGCTGCTGACCACGTTCAGCGAGCGCACCGAGGAGAACCGCCGACAGGCCAAGGAGCTGTTCTTCAGCGTCCAGAACAGCCGGAAGGCCCGCATCGGCGGCCTCGCCGCGCTGCTCGACCCGACCCTCTTCGCGTCCAAGAAGAAGGACGAGGCGCGCATGAAGGCCGCCGCCGGGCAGGACGATACGCTCTCCTCGGCCCGCACCGCGTGGGACCGCGTCGCCAAGGTCCAGCCGATCCGCAGGGCGAACATGCGGAGGTTCGCGCTGCTCGAGGGGCGGTCCGCCTTCTTCACCGACTACTTCGGCATCGCCCGGCACCTCGTCCGCGCCGCCGACGAGCGCGCGATGGACAACAACAAGCGCCTCCCGGAGTACGGCAACGCCCGGCTCGAGTCGCTCACCGAGCAACTCTTCTCCGAGGAGCCGATCTACGACGAGTTCGAGATCGCGAAACTCACGGACAGCCTCACGTTCCTCGCCGGTCAGTTGGGGTCGAGCAACGCGCTGGTCAAGAAGGTTCTCGCGGGCAAGTCTCCTGGCGATCGCGCGCGGGAGTTGGTGACGGGGACGAAGCTCAAAAATGTCGCCGTCCGCAAGAAGCTCTACGACGGGGGCAAGGAAGCGATCGACGCATGCAAGGATCCAATGATCCTCCTCGCCAAGGCGGTCGATGCCGACAGCCGGGCCGTCCGCAAGGTGATGGAGACACAAGTAGACGAGGTGCTGAAGCAGGCTTACGCCGACATCGCCAAGGTCAAATTCGCCGTGGACGGCACCAAGACCTACCCCGACGCGACGTTCACCCTTCGCCTCTCGTTCGGCGAGGTCAAAGGTTTCGAGGAAGGGGGCAAGAAGATCCCCTTCACGACCGACTTCACGGGGATGTACGTCCGGTCGGCCGAGCACAAGAACAAGGGCGCGTTCGAGTTGCCCGCGCGCTGGCTCGATCGCAAGGACAAGCTCGAGCTGAAGACGCCGCTCAACTTCGTCTCGACCGCCGACATCATCGGCGGCAACTCCGGCAGCCCGGTGGTCAACCGCGCCGGGGAGTTCGTCGGCATCATCTTCGACGGCAACATCCAGTCGCTCCGGCTGGACTTCGACTACGACGATGTCATCGCCCGCGCCGTCTCCGTCGATGCCCAGGGCATCATTGAGGCGCTGCGGAAGGTCTACGACGCCGGCGACCTCGCCGACGAGGTGATCGGCAAGAAGCAGTAAGAAGTTAACCACAGAGGCACATAGAAAGGCACGGTGGAGAAGAGTTGAATCCATTGCATTTACTCTGGCTTCTTTCTGTGCCTTTCTCAGTGCGCCCTGGTGCGTCAGGTGAAGCTCGGCAGGTCCAGCCTGGATTGCGCACCTAGAGACAAACGAGGTTGGAAATCGGACCTGGTTCTAAAGCAGGTAACAACCGGAGGGTTGTCGAGAGTCCGAGAGGGTGGTGAAAGAGCCTGGAACTCCGTAAGTCGAGGATGTCAAACGACCACGACCTCGAAGAGTCCCAGGCATGTGTATCCTACCCCCCGT
>JANXSH010000544.1 GCA_025356615.1 Planctomycetia bacterium
CCTCGCGTAGTCGCCCCGCGCCTGGTGCAGGAAGGCCAGGTTGTTCAGGCTCTGGGCCAGGTCGCGGTGCCCCCGAGGGTGGACGTTCCTGGGGTACAGCGCCTCGTACATCGCCAGGGCGCGGCGGAACAGCAGCTCGGCCTTCGCGTCGTCGCCAAGCGAGTAACGCAGCCCGGCCAGGTTGTTCAGGCTGTTGGCCAAATCGGTGTGCCCCTGCGGGTAGCGATCCCTGGGGTACAGCGCCTCGCGCATCTCCAGGGCGCGAACGTAGAGCGGCTCGGCCCTCGCGTAGTCGCCCCGCGCCTCGTGCAGGAAGGCCAGGTTGTTCAGGCTCTCCGCCACATCGACGTGCCCCAGCGGGTGGACGGCCCTGGGGTACAGCGCCTCGCGCATCTCCAGGGCGCGAACGTAGAGCGGCCCGGCCCTCGCGTGGTCGCCCCGCGCCTGGTGCAGGAAGGCCAGGTCGTTTAGGCTCTGGGCTACGTCGGTGTGCCCTTGCGGGTAGCGTGACTTGGGATATAGCCCCTCGACCACCTGCACTACTTCGGCCAGTGCCTTCGTCGCCTCCGGTAACTTCCCCGCCTGGTACAGCGCGATGCCGCGCGCGTATAACCGCTCCACCTCGGCGATCTCCCCGAACCGCGTCCATGTCGCCGCGTCCGGCGGCCCTGCCGCCCACGTCGCACCGACGCACGCCAACAGCAGAATCGTCGCGCCCATTCGCATCATGGCTAGGTCCTCTCGTCGCGGGTGATGATCGTCAAAAGGATTTCGCAACGAAGTCGATTGTATCGAAAGCCTTCCGAGACGAAAGGAATTGTCTCGAAAAGGGTGGAGCAAGTTTCGCTAGTTCGCCTCACGTCCGCGTCGAGCCGGGATCGGCGCGGCGTCTTACGACTTGCGCTCCTTGACGCGCGCCAGCACGACGCGGAAGCCGATCCGCGAGTCGGCGTCGTCGGTCCCCCGACCAATGCGGACGGCGGCGCGGCAGTCTTCGCCCTGACCGGACCATGCTCCGCCTCGGTAGCACTTCGATTGCCCGTCCAATGGCCCCGTGGGGTCGTCGCGCTCGCTCTCCTGGTAATAATTGCTGCCGAACCAGTCGGAACACCACTCGTCGATGTTGCCGTGCAGGTCGTAAAGCCCCCAGGCGTTCGGCGGGTAGCGGCCCACCTCGACGGGGTGGCCGATGGAAATCCGGGACTCGTCGTAGGCGATCGGGTAGGGGTATCGGGCGTCGAAGTTGGCGAGTGTCGGGTCGAGCCTCTTGCCGAAGTGGAACGGCCATCGGCTGGAGGTCCAGGCACGGCAGGCGTATTCCCATTCCGCCTCGGTCGGCAGGCGATACGCCCAGCCGGTCGTCTCGATACGCTCCAGCCGAGTGAGCGTTCGGCAGAACTGGTCCGCCTGCTCCCAGGTCGCGGAATCGACGGGGAATCGTGAGGTGTCGCGCGCATCGACGCCGTCTCGGCCCGGAAGGAAGTGGCTCGGGTTGGTGTCCGTAACCGCTTGGAATTGGGCCTGCGTCACCGCGTAGACGCCCATCCAGAACGCCTGGGTGATGCGTACCGGGTGGAGCGTCTCGTCGGCCATGCGGCGCGACTCCCTCACCGGCGACCCCATCCGAAACGAGCCGGCGGGGACGAGCGCCAGGTCCATGCCGATGCTCGACGGCCGGATCGGACTACAGAGACGCACCCCGGCGACGAGAAGGTCGCGGATGCGCTCCTCGGCCTGTTGCCGGGCGGTGCTCCTGATTCGGGTCTGGAGGGAGCGTTGAAGGCGTACCAGCTCGGCCCGTTGGGGGTCGCCGTTCTCCTCGAGCCAGTCGGACATGACGAGCCAGTTCGTCTCGTCCGCCGGTTCCTCGGAGATCGCCTGGAGGAAGCCTTCGAGTTCGCTCATGGATGGTCGATGGCCCCCTCGAGGCGGAGGCATCGGTCGATGTTGCGAACCGCCTGCTTGAGGCGGTGTTCGTTCTCGACGAGCGCCAGGCGCAAGTAACCCTCGCCCAGGTCGCCGAACCCCCGACCGGGGCTGACGGCGACCCCGGCCTCCTCGAGCAGCTTCATGCTGAAGTCGATCGACCCCATGCGCTGCCAGGCTTCGGGGTACTTCGCCCAGACGAACATACTCGCCTTGGGTGCAGTCACTTCCCAGCCCGTTCGGCGCAGCCCCTCGACGAGGACATCGCGCCGACTCTGGTACTCGGCGGCCTGTCGGCGGACCTGTTCGTCGCCGTCACGCAGCGCGATGATGCCGGCGACCTGGATCGCCTGGAAGATGCCGTAGTCGAAATACCCCTTGATCGTGGCGAGCGCGCGGACCATCTCGGAGTTGCCCGCGCAGAACCCGAGCCGCCACCCGGCCATGTTGTAGCCCTTGCTCATGGTCGTCGTCTCGACGCCGACCTCTCGCGCGCCGGGGACGCTGAGGAAACTCGGTGCCTTGTAGCCGTCGAAGCAGACATCGCCGTAGGCGAAGTCGTGGATGACCATGAACCCGTAGCGCTTCGCGAGTTTGACGATCTCGACGAAGAAGTCGCGCTCGACGACCGTCGTCGAGGGGTTGTGCGGGTAGTTGAGGATGACGACTTTGGGGCGCGGGTAGAGCGTCTCGGAGACGCTCGCGATCGACGAGAGGAACTTGTCGGGCTGCGTGCAATCGAGGCTGAGGACGTTGCCGGACGCCAGGGCGACGGCGTAGACGTGGATGGGGAACGACGGCGCGGGTACGATGGCGGTGTCGCCGGGGCCGAGCAGCGCCAGACACATGTGGCTGAAGACTTCCTTGGACCCGAGGCCAGGCAGGATTTCGGTCTCCTGATCGAGTTCGACGCCGTGGATGCGCCGATAACGCTGGGCGACCTCGCGCCGCAGATTCGGGATGCCGTTGGCCATCGAGTAGCGATGGCTCTTGTCGTCGCCGAGCGCCTCGCGGAGCTTCTCGATGACGGCGGCCTCGGGCACGTCCGTGGGGTTGCCCATGCCCAGGTCGATGACATCGACGCCGGCCCGGCGCTTGGCGTACTTCAGCGCGTTGATCTTGCCGAAGAGGTACGGCGGCAATCGCTTGACGCGATCCGCGACGTTGACCTGGAAGGGTGTCTGGGGCGTGTTGGGTTCGCTTTGCATGGTACTCGTATCGGCCTCGTGGCATGTCGGCGCGCGACAGGGACGCCGGGGTAGATAAGTTTAGCATGTAGAAGCGTTGATGTCAGCGCGAGGGGTCGAGAGATGCTCCACGAAGTGCATCCGTTTCATCCGCTGAGGTCGGCACGCTTGTGATACAGCCTCGTGGCGAGTTGGCGGATGTAGGCCCCTCCCTTGCCTTGCTCTTCCAGTTGCTCGATCAGCCGCGAGGGGATCGCGCCCACGCCCAGATGCGCACCGCTCAAGGCCCCGGCCATCGCCGCGAGCGTGTCCGTGTCGTTCCCCATTCCGATCGCGCGGGCGATGGCGTCCTCGAACGAATTCGGATTCACCGTGAAGCAGGCGATCGCCGAGATGACGGAGCGGTGGGCTTCCAGGCTGTTCCCGAGGAAGCTAAAGGTGTGCTGCCTCCTCAACTTGGAAGCCGCGCCGAGTTGCCAGCGAAACTCATCCCCCTGACAGCGGGCGATGAGTTCTCGATAGAAGGCGTTTCGATCGAAGGGGGCACCACGAGAGGCCAAGGCGACGGCCATCGCGAAGAGTTGCGCCCCTTCGATGCCGATCGGGTGGACATGCGTCGGAAGTGCGGAGAGTCGGGCTTGCTCCGCCACCTTGTCGAGGTCGGAGTGGAAGAAGAGTCCGATCGGGGCGGCTCGCATGGCGGCCCCGTTGCCGAGGGAGCCGCCTGGGAACACGGTCGCGGCAAGACCGCGCCAATCGCCTCCCGTCCCCATCGTTTCGAGGATTCTCCTCGCCCCTTGGCCGTACCCCCGCTGGGGATGGTAATTATCGACGAAGGCGCGACAAAGGGCGTCCTCGACGATCTCCCCGTGATCGAGAAGCGTTTCCGCAACGCTAATCATCATTTCGGTGTCGTCGGTGTAGTAGAGCGTTTCTCCGCTCGGATTGCCGACGAGCTCGTTCGGGGGGCCGAAACTGTAATAGATGTGTTCGCTCAGAAGTCCTTCATAGGGTGCCCCGAGTCCATCTCCGACGGCCTGTCCGAGGAGGCAGCCGAGGAACTGCTCGTGGGAGACTGTAGACATGGAATCACCCCCATCGTGTCGGCTTGCGGCAGCAACGCCGGAATAGCAAAGTTAGAAGTCGTCGGTCGGCGACCGGGAGCGTTCGAGGGTGCGGCAGTAGACCCTACGGATTCGCCGATCCCGGCCGCTCCGACTGCGGAAATAAACGTCGCCGTGGCTGCGTTTGCCGTCAGGGCACGAGGAATTGTGGCAGAAGGAATGCCCGATGGATAGGCGGAATGGTTCGGCCATGACGCAGCACACCTTGACGTGTCTAATCGCCGGGGTACGATTCCCTCTATCGCTCTTCGATACAGACCGTTCGCCCGGCAAGCCCACCACCGTCGTTTCGAACCATGCCGAAAAAGGATGCTGTCGATGAACGTTCTCCAATCGCTGGAACAGCGACTCGGTCTCGCCTTGACGGGGCTGGTGGATTCCCCCGCCGAATACGCCAGCCTCGTTCGTGCCTCGCAGGACGCGCGCCACGGCGACTATCAGGCCAATTGTGCCATGCCCCTCGGGAAGCTCCTCGGCAAGCGCCCCCTGGACGTGGCGAATGACATCGTCGCGCGCCTCGACCTCGCCGACATGCTGGAGCCTCCCACGGTCGCGGGACCGGGCTTCATCAACCTCCGCCTGCGAAACGACTGGATCGCACTTCAGATGCAGGTTATCGCCGCCGACCCCCGCCTCGGCGTGAGTGTCGTCGCGAATCCGCGTACGATCGTCCTCGACTATTCCAGCCCCAACGTCGCCAAGCCGCTGCACGTCGGACACTTGCGCTCGAGCATCATCGGCGACTCGCTGACCCGGCTGTTGCGATTCCTCGGTCACGAGGTCATCACGGACAATCACCTCGGCGACTGGGGGACGCAGTTCGGCATCTTGATCTACGGGTACAAGAACTGTCTCGACAAGAACGCCTACGACGCCGACCCACTCGGCGAGTTGGCGCGGATTTACGTCCACGTCCGCAGACTGTTCCGCCAGGCGGACGACGACGCCGAGGGCGACGACCCGGTGGCAGTCGCCTGTCGCCTGGAGACGGCAAAACTCCACGCAGGGGACGCGGAGAACGTCGCGCTCTGGCAACAGTTCATGCCGCACTGCCTGAGTGAGATCGACGCGATCTACGCACGGCTGCACATGCTGCCGTTCGATCACACGCACGGCGAAAGCTTCTACCAGCCCATGCTGGCCGACGTGGTGCGAGACTTGCGGGAGAAGGGCATCGCCGTCGAGAGCAAGGGGGCGATGGCGATCTTCTTCGGGGAGGAAGAAGCGCCTTCCCTGATCCAGAAGAGCGACGGCGCGTTCACCTACACGACGACCGACCTCGCGACGATCAAGTATCGCGTCGAGCAATGGAACCCCGACGAGATCCTCTACGTCGTCGGCTCCCCACAGACCCAGCACTTCCGCAACCTGTTCATCGCCGCCCGACGCTGGGGGTACGACAAGGTCAAGCTCGAGCATCTGCCGTTCGGCTCGGTGCTGGGTACGGATCGGAGGATTCTCTCTACACGGCGGGGCGTCGAACTTCTCCTTGCGAATCTTCTCGATGACGCCCATGAGCGCGCACGAGTGGTCTACGAAGAGTCCGTGAACAGAGCGAAGCAGGAAGCGAGCGAACGAGGGCAAGAAGTAGAGGAATTGAGCGCGGAGGAGAGGGAGCACATCCACGATGTCGTCGGACGCGGAGCCGTGCGCTACGCGGACCTGTCACAGAATCGCACCACGGACTACGTCTTCGACCTCCAGAAGATGACGGCGACGGACGGCAACACCGCGACGTACATGCAGTACGCCTACGCCCGCAATCGCAGCATCTTCCAGAAGGGCGAAGTCGATGTGGATGCCCTCCGCGCCGCTCCGCCGGTCCCGGAACTGCCGACGCCGCACGAACGCGCGCTGGCGATCCAGATCCTTCGCTTCCCTGAAGCGCTGACGGCGGCGGCGGCGGACTATCGTCCGAATCTACTCACGTCGTATCTCTGGGATCTGGCGAAGGCGTACAGCGGTTTCTTCCAGAACTGCCCCGTCCTGAAGGCAGAGACACCGTCGCTTCGCCAAAGTCGCCTTCTGATGTGCGACCTGACGGCCCGCGTCATCGCCCAGGGGCTTGGCCTACTCGGCATCCAGACGGTCGAACGCATGTGAGGTGATCGATGAGCGACTCGGCGACTCCGCGAAAGGTCGGCTTCCTGCGCCGTCGGCTCGAAGGCTGGCGGCTGCGTCATCAACTGCCGTTCAGCTTCTGGATCCACATGATCGGCATCCCGATGGCGCTGCTCGCCGCGCCGATCTCGCTGTTCTTCCTCGAGTGGTACTGGGGGCTTGGGCTGTTCGTAGTAGGTTACTTGCTCCAGTGGATCGGCCATCGCGCCGAAGGGAACGACCTCGGCGAATGGGCCGCCATCAAGCGATTACTGGGGCTACCCTACGTCGGCATCGCGCCTCGCTGGAATCCCAGCGATCCCACGCGGCTCTGACAACCACAGTATCCTGCGCTGTAGAGCTAGGTAGTACCGGCCATTGCCACCTGCGACGAGTCTATCTCACCCCGCGATCGGCACCTCGAACAACCGCGGTCTATTGTCGCCCAGCGACTCCTTGACGCGCTCGCTCAGCGTCTCCGGGTCGTCCACGCGCTCCGCCTCGACGCCGAGCGATTTCGCCAGACCGACGAAGTCGATCGCCGGGCCGGTGAGGTCCAGCCCCGGACAGCGCGGGTCGGCGAGGCCGGGCAGGTTCATCACGTCGCCGCATACCTTGAGGATCTTGTATTGCGAGTTGTTCGCGATGACGAACGTCACCGCGAGCTCGTGATGGGCCGCCGTCCATAGCCCCTGGATGCCGTACATCGCGGCCCCGTCGCCGATGAGCGCGAGGACGGGCCGTTCGGGCCAGGCGATCTTGACGCCCATCGCCGCGCCCATGCCCCAGCCCAGCGCCCAGCCGCGATGCGCGAAGAAGCCCTCCGGGTCGCGCAGCGCCCCGAGGCGCTCGAAGACGTTCTGGTGCGTCGTGATCGCCTCCTCGACGACGGCGACATCGGGGGGGAGCACCCGCGCCAGCGACTCCATGAACGTCAGCGGGGTCATCGGCCTGATGTGGCGTTCGCCTGCGACGGCGTCGCGCAGCGCTTGCTCCTCGCGCGTGCGGGTCATGGTCCGCTGCCAGACGCGCTCCGCGATCGTCTCGGACGTAGGATGACGTTGGAGCAACTCCGTGAGTTCCGCGAGGCCGGTTTTGGGGTCGCCGACGAGGCCCACCTCGACGGGGACGTTCTTGCCGATCTGCCAGGGGTCGTCGTCGAGGTGGATGAGTGCCGTCGTCGCGGGCAGGGGGCACTCCGGCTCGTGGTGGATGTACAGGCGAAAGACGTTCGCCCCCACCGCGAACAGCACGTCGAACGGCGAAAGCCGGGCGTGGATGTCCGGCGACCACAGCGGGAGGATGCCGGCGTAGAGCGGGTGATCGACCGGCATCGGGAGCCGGCCGTGCGAGGAGGTACCCTCCGCGAAGACGGTAGCGCCGAGGCGCTCGGCGAGGGCGACGAGTTCGGCGATGCCGCCCGAGGCCGTCACCCGGCTGCCCGCGAGGATGGCGGGGTTCTTCGCGCGGGCGAGGCGCTCGGCGGCGCGCTTCAGCGCCTCGACGGGAGGCCGGACGCGGTGGTCCGCCACATACGGCGGGTAGAGGTCGGGGAAGGTGGCCTCTTGCATCTGCACATCGACCGGCAGCGACAGGAAGACCGGCCCCGTCGGCGGCGTCAGGGCGGTCTGGATGGCGCGGCGGACGGCCGTCGGGATGTCCTCGACGCGCTCGACCTCGTAGGCCCACTTCGTCCAGGGTCGGGCCACGCCTACGAGGTCGCCGACGAGGACCGGCTCGCCCAATCGCAAACGCCGATCTTGCTGACCGGCGGTCAACACTAGAGGAGTGCCCGCGCAGTGTGCGTTGTAGAGCATCCCCATCGCGTTGCCGAGGCCGCAGGTGACGTGGACGTTGGCCACGCCCACGTGTCCACTCGCCTGGGCGTAGCCGTCGGCCATCGCGACGACGGGGATCTCGTGCAGGCCGAAGGCGTAGCGGAAACGCGGGTCGCGCGCCAGGGCGTCGTTCAGCGGCAACTCCGTCGTGCCGGGGTTGCCGAACAGCTGGCTCACCCCGGCCTTGGCGAGGATCTCCAGAAAAGCCTCGATGCCGGTCATGGTGTGGGCGTCCTTAGAGGATGGGGCGTCCCGATGGGATAGCGAACGGGGCGGGGGGTGGCAAGCGAACAGGTGAATCGGAGTCGATTCGGCGTCACCTTTCACCGACACTCGATCGCCCTCACGCGCACCTCGTCGCCCTTCGCCCCGCCGACGATTGGGTCGAGGCGGAGCTGCGTGATCGCGTATTCAGATCCGGGAATCTTGGGCAGATCGACGACGTAGCGGCGAAACTTGCCGTCGCCGCTGATGTCGAACGGGACGCTGCGCTTTGCGTCGAACGCCGGGGGGGTTGCGAGCGTCACCCAGTAGACGCGGGCGTGCTCGGCCTTCGTGGTCAGCGCCGCCTCGAACGTGATGCGTGGTGCCTCCGCCAGCCAGAACCCGACGGGGCCGATCAGTTCGGGGGCCGACCCCGCGAGGGTGAGGCGGAGTTCATTCTTGATCGGCCACCCCGCGTCGAGGACGCCGTCGTGGGTCCACCCCCGGCGGGTCGAGACGAAACGGTCCATCGGCGGCTTCGGCGGCTTCAGGCGGAGCCATTTTCGCGAAGCGGCGAGGGGGCCGACGACGAGCGAGTAGGTGTACTCATGGACGATGTCGTGGTCGAGTAGGACGCGGGCGATCGGGGCGACGTAGCCGGTGGCGGTATCGCGCGGGCCGCCCTTGCCAGGCTTGCCCGCGAAGCCGCCGACGAAGCGGCCGCAGTCGGGGTCGTGGACGAGGACGCCGAAGTCGTCGTCATCGACGAGGGCGGCCCAGTTCTCCGTCGCGGTGAAGTAACTCCACGGGCCGGGCGAGCCGGGCGACTTCACGACGCGCGACGTTCGGCCTTCGCCGGTCCCTGGGCGGTCTCCCGCGAAGGTGATGAGGCGGTGATACCGGCCGTTGAGGTAGACGGCGGGCATTTCCTGGTCGCGCGCGGGGTAGAGGGTGCGATCCTTACGGCGATTGGTCATTCGACACTTGACTTTGACCGCAGGGCCGTCGAGCGTGATCCACGTCTCGAACCCGCATTCGGCCGGGATGTCGTCGTGCGTCCAAAGTTTGGGGACGCATCGGACGTGGATCGACTTGCCGTCGTTCCGATGGGAGAGCAGGCGGGAAGGGTTGCGGTAATGGTCGCCGGACTGGACCGGGTTCCAGCCCAGGGAGGCCCACATCGGGGCGGGCCGCTTGCCGTCGATGACCAGCGGCGCGGGGCCGGAGTAGTACGACATCTGGATCTGCCGGCCGAGATCCCAACTGTTCACCATGTTGGGCCGACCGGCGGCGGAGAGGTGGGTGATCGCGCCGCCCAGGGACAGATCGCAGCCTACCTTGACGCGCCCGTTGTCGAGGACCGATCGGCACTCGACGGTGGGCACCACGAATGGGGCGGCGAGCGCTGCGCAGAAGGATCGTCGGGAGGTCATGTGCCGCGCTTGCCCCGTTTGGCGAACTCCTCGGCGACCACGTCGCCGCCGAGCGTGTTGAAGACGTGGCACTCTCGACGTGCCGAGTGGGGTGCTATCCCCCCTGGATTCTAGGCTTCACTCAGGGGGTTGACACCCCCCCTTCGGGGGAGGGCCGGCTACGCCTTTTCGGATCGGCCCCATCCGCCCCAGCGTCCTCTTCGCCTCCTGGGTCAGTTCGACCTCGGGAGGCCCCTTGGCCATTTCCTCCACGAGGCTCCGGGCTGCGGGAGTGTGTGCCGACTCTAACACCTCCAGCGTGCGCAAGCCACGTAGGCGGAGGGTGTCGGCGGACCCGCCGAGTGCCCGGAGGATGACACCGGCCCGGAGGCGCACATCGACATCCGGGTTCCCGGCGACGGCCTTGCGCAGCGCCGCCTCCGTCGAGGTGCCCAGTGCGGTCAACTCCTTCGTCGCCTTTTCGCGAATCTCGAAATCGTCGTCGCCGAGCAGCACGATGAGTT
>JANXSH010001293.1 GCA_025356615.1 Planctomycetia bacterium
ATGGGCCTGCACGAGGTCTGCTTGGGAGCGTTCGAGCTGAAGTTGGAGCTCCCGGACTTTCGGCTCGGCTGCCAAGGCGCGGTCCTCCCAGCGTTTTCGACTGTGGGAGAGATCGCGGCTGCGGATCTTCTCTTCGTGTAACCGATGCTCGCGGAGGGTGGCTTTGACCTTCCACTTATCGCGACTGATGGCGAGTTGGGGGATGAGAATACGCGGCGGTGTGCGGAAGTCGATGGCCGGGGTCGTTGAATCGAGACTGTCCTTGTTTCATTCCTCCTGCTCGTCCGGCGAACTCCTATTCGTATGACTTCATTCAGTTCTGCTCCCCGCGTCACACCCAACTTCCGATCAACCCACACCCCCACTCTCACTTCGTCTTTATTTCCCCTTGCATTCATCTCGCCGACTGCTACCATAGCCAGGAGTCAAAGGGTATGAATCGTATGTCGCAGGGTGGATAGCCCGGCGGAGGGGACAGGGTTCGAGATGTCGATAACCAAGGACCGCAAGCTGGAAATCATTGACCAGTATCGCCGTGAGCAGCACGACACCGGTTCGCCGGAAGTCCAAATCGCGCTGCTGACGGCTCGTATCAATGAACTGCACGATCACATGCGGACACACAAGAAGGATCACGCCTCCCGGCGGGGTCTGCTCAAGATGGTCAGCAAGCGATCCGGCATGTTGACCTATCTCCGCAACAAAGATCGTAGCCGCTATCAGGCCGTCATCGGCCGACTCGGCCTGCGAAAGTAAGTCGAATCCGCAGGGCCGACTCGTCGGCCCTGCTTTTCGTCTTTCTTCTCGCCGGGTCGGCTCTTCTCTACCGATTCGTTCGGCCTGTCGTCGGTCTGCCGGGAGTCTTCTCCTTTTCCAGATCATCGACGAGCCGTGCCAACGAGAGACTTGTCGAGTCATCGATACCGTTGCCCCTCCTCACCCCTCGTATTTCCACCTCTGCTCCAGGCACGCCTGCCGCGTGCCAAAGGAGGAATCAATCCGTGCAGGTTTTTCGCGTCGAACGTCCTTTCGGGGCCAAGCCCCTCATTCTCGAAACAGGTAAGTTCGCCAAACAAGCCCACGGTGCCGTCACCGTCCGCTACGGCGACACCCTCACGCTGACCGCCGCCGTCGAGGGCGGGGTCCGCGAGGGGCAGGATTTCTTCCCGCTCACGGTCGATTACCGTGAGAAGGTCTACGCTGCGGGCAAGTTCCCCGGCGGATTCCTCAAGCGGGAGGGTCGCCCGACGACCAAGGAGATCCTCACCTCCCGGCTCATCGACCGGCCCATCCGGCCGCTCTTCCCCGCCGACTACATCAACGAAGTCCAGATCATGACCTCGGCCATGTCGGCCGACCGCGAGAACGACCCCGACATCCTGTGCATGATCGGCTCGAGCGCCTCGCTGCACATCTCGCACATCCCGTTCCTCCAGGTGACGGGTTCGGTGCGCATCGGTCGCGTCAAGAACGAACTGGTCATCATGCCGACCGCCGCCCAGATGGAGGAGAGCGACCTCGACCTCATCATCTCCGGCACGCGCAAGGCGATCACGATGATCGAGGGCTTCGCCCGCGAGATGTCCGAGGAGCAGATGCTCCAGGCGATCGTGTTCGCCCACCAGCAAGTCATCATCGTCATCGACATGATCGAGCAACTACGCAAGGAGTGCGGCCTGCCGGCCAAGACGCCGCGCCCCAAGCCGAAGGTCAACCCGCTCATCGAAATCTTCGGGACGCGGTTCACCAACGAGTTCTCCCAGGCCAAGCTCACGACGGGCAAGACCGAGCGCGCCGACGCCGTCAAGGCGCTCAAGACCCGCATGAAGGCCGAGTTCCTGCCCGAGGGCAAGGAATCGGCGTACACCCCGGCGATGTTCTCCGCCGCGTTCTCCGCCTTCGAGGAGCGCACGATCCGCGACCTCATCCTCGACGGCAAGCGCATCGACGGCCGCTCCAACAAGCAGATCCGCGAACTGTACTGCGAGGTCGGCGTCCTGCCGCGCACGCACGGCTCGGCCCTGTTCCAGCGCGGCGAAACGCAGGCGCTCGTCACGACCACGCTCGGCACCAGCAGCGACGAACAGCGCGTTGATGGCCTGGCCGACGAGTTCAGCAAGAAGTTCATGCTCGACTACAACTTCCCGCCCTTCTCCGTCGGCGAGTGCCGGCCGATCCGCGGCCCCGGCCGGCGCGAGATCGGCCACGGTGCCCTCGCCGAGCGCGCCCTCAAGGCGGTCATCCCGACGACCGACAAGTTCCCCTACACGATCCGCCTCGTCAGCGACATCATGGAGTCCAACGGCAGCTCGTCGATGGCCTCCGTCTGCGGCGGCACGCTGGCGCTCATGGACGCGGGCGTCCCGATCACGCACCCCGTCGCGGGAATCTCGATCGGCCTCGTCAAGGAGGGCAGCCGCTTCGCCCTGCTGACCGACATCATGGGCGACGAGGACCATTACGGCGACATGGATTTCAAGGTCGCCGGCACGGGCCTCGGCATCACCGCCATCCAGCTCGACCTCAAGAACGACGGCATCGACGAGCCGATCATCAAGGCGACGCTCGAGCAGGCCCGCGAGGCGCGCCGCGAGATCCTCCGCAGCATGCTCTCGACCCTGCGCCAGCCCAACCCCGAGATCAGCAAGTTCGCCCCCCGCCTGCTCACGATCAAGATCGACCCCCAAAAGATCGGCCTGCTCATCGGCCCCGGCGGCAAGACCATCAAGGCCATCCAGGAGGCGACCGGGGCCAAGCTCGACATCGAGGACGACGGCACCGTCTACATCTCGCACAGCGACGCGGCCGGCGCGGAGGCCGCGCGGGGCAAGGTCGAGGCGCTGACCGAAGAGGTCAAGGTCGGCAAGATCTACGACGGCAAGGTCAGCTCCATCAAGGACTTCGGGGCGTTCGTCGAGATCGTCCCTGGGCGCGACGGCCTGTGCCACGTCAGCGAGTTGGCCGACGGCTACGTCGGTCGGCCCGACGAGGTGGTCAAGGTCGGCGACCGCATCCAGGTCAAGGTGATCGGCATCGACGAGCACGACCGCATCAAGCTGTCGCGCAAGGCCGTCCTCCGCGAATTGCGCGGCGACGCCCCCGCGCCCGCCGGCTCCCCCCCGCCGCCTCGTGAAGGCGATCGAGGCGGGGATCGTGGTGGCGACCGTGGCGGGGATCGAGGCGGAGATCGAGGCGGGGATCGTGGTCGCGGCGGCGACCGCGGCGGCGACCGTGGCCGTGGCGGCGACCGGCCGCGAGAGGATCGCGGCCCGCGCGACCCGCAGGAGGCTCCCCGCGAGCCGCAGGCGGACTGAGCCGACCTAACCCCCTAACCCCCTTCCCTAAAAGGAAGGGGGAACCGGAGTTGACCCTGTCTGGCTCCCCCTCCCCTTTAGGGGAGGGGGCTGGGGGGTGGGGTCAGCCTTTCACCGACCTCACCCCTAACCCGTGTCTACAGGGGCGAAGGGGACCGGAGAAGTGCATGCCGCATCAGCAAGACACCGAGCTGGCCGAGCTGGCCGGCGGCTTCATCCACGACCTGAAGAACAGCTTCAGCACGCTGAGCCTCCAACTCCAACTCCTTTCCGAAGACTTCGCGGATCCGCAAAATCCGAAGGAGCGTCGAGCCGTCGATCGCGTCAACCGCCTCCAGGGCGAGTGCGGGAGACTCGTCGATATCAGCAACGACTTCCTGCGCTACGCGCGCGTCAAGGATCTCGACCTGAAGCCGACCGACCTGCACCTCGTCGTCGATGAGATGCTCGACTTCTTCTCGCCGGTCGCGAAGACGGGCGGGGTCGAGGTCAAGAGCTACGTCCCCGCCGGACTGCCGGCGGTTCTCCTCGACGTGTCGCTGTTCAAGCAAGCCTTGCTCAACCTCCTCCTCAACGCGCAGCAGGCCATGCCCGACGGCGGCAAGATTACCCTCCAGGCGAGCGCCGACCCGCTCCAGGTCGTCCTCCAGGTGATCGACACCGGAAAGGGCATGCTCCCCGAAGTCGCCGAGCGGGCCTTCCGCCCGTTCTACTCCACCCGACCGGGCGGCACCGGCCTCGGCCTGCCGACGACGCGGAAGATCGTCCTCGCCCACGGCGGCGACCTCTCCGTCGAGAGCGAACCGAGTAAGGGGACGCGCTTCACCCTCTGCTTGCCCGTCGCCAGTGTCGTGGGGCGGGAGGTCTATTGCTTGCTCAACGGCACGCGAGTGCCGATCAGCGAGGCGAAGGTCTCCGTCCTCGATCGCGGGTTCCTCTTCGGCGATGGCATCTACGAGGTGCTGCGGATCTACAGCGGCAAGCCGTGGCTGGAGGCCGACCACTTCGCCCGCCTTGAACGCAGTCTCGCCGCCGTCCGCATCCACGGCGTGGACCTCGATCGCCTGCGCAAACAGATCCGCGAGGGCATTGTCTCGGGCGGATTTAGCGAGGCGATCGTCTACATCCAGATCACGCGCGGCGTCGCCCCGCGCGCCCACGCCTTCCCCACCAACATCCGGCCCACGGAACTGCTGTGGATCAAAGAGGCCATCGACACCTACGGCCCGCAGCGCGAGCGCGGCGTCAAGGTGAGTCTCCAACCCGACTTGCGCTGGAGGCGGTGCGACATCAAGTCGGTGAACCTGCTCGCCAATGTGCTGGCGAACCAGGCCGCCACCGAGGTCAACGCCGTTGAAGCGATCCTCTACCTCGAGGACGGCACGATCACCGAAGCGAGCCATTCCAGCCTGTTCGGCGTCGTCGAGGGCAAGATCCGCACGACCGTGAACAACCCCGGCATCTTGCCGGGCATCACGCGGAAATTCACCCTCGAACTCGCGGCTAGGATCGGCGTCCCGGTAGACTTCCGCTCGCTGCACCGAGACGACCTGGGGAGCGCGGAGGAGTTGTTCATGACCGGCACCTCGATGGAGGTCTGCCCGGTGGTGCAGGTGGACGAACAGGCCATCGCGGGTGGCAAGCCGGGGCCGGTGACGCGCCGATTGCAAGAGGCGTATCACAAAGTGCTGGCGGAGTTCCGCGACGAGCCTTCCATCGGTCCGATGTAAGGATCTCTGCCGGGTGGTACTGTCCTCGTTAGCGTCGTGACACCGATCACAACTTCTCGACTACCCGACGCACCAGTTTCCGCAGCTTTTTCTCCGCCTCGTTCGCCGTTGCGATGATGTCCGGGATGTTGGCCGGCTCGAGGGCGTCGGGCAAGCACATGTCTGTGATGATCGATAGCCCCAGGCACCTCATGCCGGAGTGAACCGCGACGATGACTTCCGGCACTGTGGACATCCCGACCACATCGGCTCCCATTTGCCGAAGGAGGCGATATTCCGCGCGCGTCTCGAGGTTCGGCCCCGGCACCGCGACGAAGACGCCTTGTTGGACGAGCAGCTTGTCCTCGATCGCGACCCGCCGGGCCAGGTGAAGCAGGCCCCTGTCATACGGCTCGCACATATCCGGGAACCTCGGCCCGAGGCGGTCGTCGTTCGGGCCGCGCAGCGGGTTCTCCATGAACAGGCCGATGTGGTCCTCGATCAGCATG
>JANXSH010000550.1 GCA_025356615.1 Planctomycetia bacterium
TGGCAAGCGGCCCTTGTCAAGGGGCTGTATTCGGTGGTTCGGAACCAGCCCCTCGACAGAAGCCGCTCGCCATCCGCGTAACTCCGAATGTCGAATAGTTTGCCAGAGGCAGTTTCATGATATACAGTTAAATTTGTCGGAGTGGTTCCTATCACCTTACCACTCCCTGCCAAGCACGGCGGATAGACAAGAAGAGATCCTCGAGGGACGTTACTATTACCTCCATCGGAGCCTTTTCATGTTCTCTACTTCTCCGCGACGTTCGATCGCGCTGGAAATACTGGAAGATCGCCTGACGCCTGCGGGCCTCGGGTTGGGGCCGACCCTGCCGCAACTCCCCCTACTCACGGCGTTGACGAATACCGAAGGACACCTCCCGTTGCCCGCAGCGGGTCAGCCCGGATCGAGTCTCGGCGTGGGAGCCGGGATCCCCTCCCCGCGAGCGAGCGCCGGTACGGGGAGCGGTCTACTCTCGCTCGGCCTGAAACTCTATGTGCCTGCGTTACCCCGAGTGTCCCTCCAGGCCGACGTAGGTCCGAGCGGGTCTCTGCTTTCGGCCGGGGTGAAGGTCGATCCGCCCGCCCCGCCGCCGGAGTCGAGTCTCGACCTGGACGGCCACTTGCCGCCCCCCGTTTCGACCGACACGCCCCCGGTGGATGGGGAAGTGTCGGTCGTCCCCTCGCCGTCTCCCGCGAGCCTCGTGTCCCCTGCTTCGCCGGCACCGGCGGAAGTCGCCCCCGTTTTGGTCGCGTTCCCGACGACCTTGCTGGGCGAAGGCTTCCGCACGAACCTCACTCCCAACGTCTTCGAGGTTCCGGCGAGGTCGAAAGACGCCCGCTTCGGAGAGACTCGCCTCCTCGCGGAAGAACTCACCCCCCTCGAGCAGGCCCGACCTACACGCCAGCAGGAGACCGCCGTCTCGCCGGCGGCGTATTCCAGCATCGACGAGGTGACGGACGAACTGTTCAGCTTGCGGGACGGGGCGCTGCTCGAGAACTTCGGGACGGCGATCGGAGAGGCTGATTCGGTGGACGAAAGTCTGACCCTCGAGCTTCATCACGGCGAGAGTGAAAGTGCGCTGTCCCTCTGGCTGCTCGGCATCCTCGCGGGATGTGTGGTCGGCTCCGCCTGGTTGAACCGGCGGAAGTCCCAGGTGGCCCTGACCCCGAACCTGGATCCGTACTCGATCCCAGGGAGTTGATCGCGATGGGCCATCCGATGAGGTCTTCCCCTGATGAGTTTACCGCTCCCCTGAGGCCGAGTTCTCAGGGGTCGCGCACGGCCATCGATTCGAGCGACGGCTTGGGAATCGAACACGACCCGGAACGACTCCCTTGGGCCTCCAACGACGGCGACGAGCCGTTCGCCGATCGTGAACTGCTGTCGGCGATCGGGCGTGAGGCCAGGGAAGAGAACCAGCCTCGATTCCCAGAAGTCGGCGAGCATTTCGCGGATTGCGTCCTCGTGGCCGGTTTGGGACAGGGCACGGGGGGGCGAGTCTTCCTGGCATCGCAGGTGGAGCTGGGGGACCGGCTCATCGTCCTCAAGGTGACGCCCTTTCGCGGCGGGGAACACCTCTCCCTGGCGCGACTGTTCCACACGCACATCGTGCCGCTGCTGTTCGCCCGCGACATGCCCGAGGTGGGACTTCGCCTCTTGGCGATGCCCTACGTCGGGGGGACATCCCTGTTGCAAGTGCGTGACGAACTCCGCAGGCGAAAATTACCCTTCTCGGGCCGAAACGTCGTGGACATTCTCGCCCTCGCGGGGGCCGACCTGCCGGGGCCGGCCGGGTCTCGCACACTCCACGAACGGTTGACCCCTCTGGACGCCCCGACGTTCGCCGCCTGGCTCGGGGCGTGCGTTGCGGACGCGCTGGCCCACGCCCACGAGCGCGGGCTGATGCACCTGGACGTGAAGCCCGGCAACGTCTTGCTCGCGGCCGACGGGTTGCCCTTGTTGCTCGATTTCCACCTGTCCCAGGCGGAAATCAGCGTCGGGAGAGCGCCGCCGGAGTCGTTCGGGGGCACGCAGGCTTACATGGCACCCGAACAAAGGGTGGCGGGCGAGGCCTTCCAGCGGAAGCACAACAGCCCCGTCGCCGTCGATGGGCGGGCGGACCTCTACGCCCTGGGGGTGATGCTCTTCGAGATGCTGGTGGGGGAGCGGCCCGACGAGGCCCACGAACGCGAACGAACCGACGCGAGTGTCCACCTGAGCGATTTCGCGAGGCTCGAGGGGGTGCGGCCTCACGAGGCCCTCGAACGGGCCCTGCTCCGGCGGGCCGGCGCGAGCGTCGGGTTGAGCGACATCATCGCGAAGTGCATGGACCCGGAACCGGCGAAGCGCTACCCCAGCGCCGCGCTGCTCGCGGACGACCTCCGGCGACACCTGGCGGGGCTGCCCCTGCGCGGCGTGGCGAACCGCAGCCTCCGCGAGCGCTGGCGCAAATGGCGGCTGCGTAACCCCGGCACGCCGGCACGGCTGGGGATGTCGGTGCTGGTCGCCCTCGCCCTCGTCGTCGGCCTCGTCGTGGTCGGGGGGTCGATCACCGAGAAGCAGCGGGCGGTCTCCGAGGTGATCGAGGAAGGGCGACGACTGCGGGCACGCGGCGACCAAGCGGGGGCCGTTCGCCTGCTCGAAATGACCCCCCGCCCCTATGGCTGGCCGGGTGCCGCGCGGTGGGCGGGCCGACTCGATGCCGAACGCGATGCGGCGCGGGCGGAAGACCTGGACCAACGAACGAGACTCGGGCGCGCGGGACTGGCGATCGAGCTCGCCCGGCTCGCGCAGGATCTGCGCCTGGGGTGGGATCTCGGGCGGCTGAACGCGGCCCAGGCGCGACAACTGGAGCAACGATGCGCCCGACTCTGGGATCGGCGGAAGGAACTGGCGACGGTCCCGCTCTCGAGGGATCAACGCGACGAGTTGATCGAAGTGGTCCTCGTCCTCTCGGCTCTGGAAAAGAACCCGGCCCGCCTCGACGAGGCCGACGCGACTCTCGGCAAGGAAGAAGCGATCGACGCGGAGCGGTCCCGAGTGCGGTCCTCCGTCGTCCCCGTCGGCCTGGTGGCGGGCAGGGCGACCGCGTGGCAGAACTACTGGGCGGGGCGCGCGTTGTTGCGCGCGGGCCGCCCCGCCGAGGCGATCCCGCTGTTCTCTGCGGCGGGGGCGGAACGACCGGACGCGGTCTGGCCTTGCTTCTATCGCGGCGTGTGCGCCACCCGATTGGGTCGGCATGCGGAAGCGGAACGGGCGTTTCGGGTCTGCGAGGCCCTACTGCCGCGCTCGGCGGAAATCCGCGTCGATCGGGCCTCGGCCCTGATGGCAATGGGGATGCCGATGGAAGCGCGGAGGTGCCTGGATCGCGCGATCACGCTGCAACCGGGACTCGGCCCGGCCTGGTCTCAGCGCGGGGTGCTGAACGCGCGAGAAGGGAAGCGGGCGGAGGCGATCGCGGACCTCGAACACGCGCTGGAAACCGGCGCGCCGGCCGGCCCGACGCATTACAACCTCGCCGTTCTCTACCACGAGGCGAAGGACGATGCGAGGGCGCGGGTACACCTCCGCTCGGCGCTGGAAATGGACCCCGAGGATGCGGAAGCACTCAGGCTGCGTCGCGCGATCGAGCATAAGAAATAGAACGGCCCCCGGAATCTACTCCGGGGGCCGTTCCCGTGCGGGGCGTGGACCAGGGCTTAGCGCTTGCTGGAGGTCGTGGTCGTCGGGGTGGTCGTCTTGGCGTAGGTCTCGCTGTTGCCACAGCAGACCGGGGTGTTGTTGATCATCACGCAGCAGGTGCAGCCGTTGTTGCAGCAGGTGCTGACGCAGTCGCAGCAGCTCTGGAGCATTTCGCAGCACTTCTGATCGCCGGTCGTGCAGGTGATGCTACAGCCGGTGTCGGTCATCTCACACTTGCACATGCCCATCGTAAAGCTGCAGCTGCACACGGTCATCCCGTTCATCGTGCAGCAGCAGGAAACCATGCCGCCCATGAGGGAGGTGCAGAGGTTCTGCATCATGCTGCGGGCCATCGGGTCGTCGCAGACGCAGGTGATCTTGAGGCCACCCTGGCACTTCTCGAAGCGGTAGGTGCAGCGCGGGACCATCAGGTAGTTCGACCCGGTGGGCGACATCGAAGGCATGCCGACGTTGGTCGGGCTCATGCCCGTCATCCCCTGAACGCCCATGTTCGTGCGGTCCATCATCACAGTGCTCGTCATTCCTAGACACTCCTTGCAGGTTTCGTGCCTTCGACTACTGTCGAAGGTGCTTTCCAATCCCCGTCCATCGGAGACCGAGTGGGGAGTATTATAGACGAACACCTTTACCGATGGCAATGATTTTATCGGCGTATCTTTTCACGAATCCGAATTATCTCACGCGGAGGCCCGGCAAGGGGGCGACAGCGGGACGATAGATAGATACAGACATTTTGATCGGCGAGAACGTCGATCTCCACCTGCTGAGGGATCCGCCATGTCCTCTCGCCACCTCAACCGCTTCACGCCGCGTCCGGCCGCCCCCAACCCGGACGCCTTCGTCATGATCCCGCTGAGCGGCCTACCCGATTCGACATCCGACCAGGCGGCGTACCAAAAGGCCCTCTACGAGTGGGCCTTCGCGGAGGCACAGGCCGTCGTCCAGCCCTCGCTACTCGACCGCGACTTGCTCGGGGTGTGGAACTGAGGGGCGATTCGCGATGGTGCGAGCGATGCGCCCCTCACTTCGCCACGCGCAACAACTCTTCGATCGACGTTTCGCCCTCGATCACGACGCGCATGCCGTCTTGCTGGAGGTACATCATGCCGTTCTTGACCGCCTCGGCGCGGACGGCGTCGATGTTGGTGTTCTCCTTGATGAGGTCGCGAATCTTGTTGTTGATGACGAATAGCTCAAAGATACCCGTCCGGCCGCGATAGCCGGTCCCGCCGCAAAATTCGCAAGGCTCACCCTCGCCACTACCAGGCTCGCCCTCCTTGGGGGGGCGATAGAAGGCCTTGATCTTGTCGGCCGGGAGGTTGGCGCGGCGGAGCAGTTCCGGGTTGGGGCGGTAGCCGACCTTGCAGCGCGGGCACAGTTTGCGGACGAGCCGTTGGCCGAGGATGGCCGAGAGCGAGCTGCCGACCATGAACGGCTGGACGCCGAGGTCGAGCAGGCGGAGAATCGCCGTCGCGGTGTCGTTGGCGTGCAACGTCGTGAAGACCATGTGGCCGGTCTGGGCGGCCTGGCAGGCGATCTCGGCGGTCTCGTGGTCGCGCACCTCGCCGATGTAGATCAGGTCGGGATCCTGGCGCAGGATGCTCCTCAACTCCGTGGCAAACGTCTTGCCCGCCTTGGGGTTGATCTCGATCTGCGTGACGTTCGGGATGTGGTACTCGACGGGGTTCTCGACGGTGATGACGTTCTTCTGGAAGCAATCGATCTCCCCCAGACAGGCGTAGAGGGTCGTACTCTTGCCCGAACCCGTCGGGCCGCAGACGATGAACATGCCGTGCGGCTGGGTGACGATGCCGCGAATCACGTCACGGATCTTCTCGCGCATGCCGAGCATGAGTAAGTCGCCGATGGCCCGCGAGCGGTCGAGCAACCGCATGACCATCTTCTCGCCGACGACGCTGCCGGCGGTGGCGATGCGGAAATCGATCTGCCGGGTGGACACCTTCGGGGCGTCGGCCATGCCGATCTCGTCGTCCTCCTCGTCGTCCTCCTTCTTGGGGGCGTCGTCGTCGGGCACCTGGGCCTCGGCGGAGAAGGCACCGTCCTGGGCCTTGCGTTTCTCGGTGATGTCGAGCTTGGCCAGCACCTTGAAGATGTTGAGCATGGCGTCGCCGCGCTCGCGGCCCATCGCGGGTTGCGGCTGCAAGATGCCATCGACGCGGAAGCGGACGGTCAACTCGTCCTTGGTCGGCTCGAGGTGGATGTCGGTCGCCCTCGCCTGGATCGCCTCGTAGACGATCTCGACGGCGGCGCGGTAGAAGGGCGACTCCTGGGCGCGGGCCAGCGTGTTGGTGTCGTCGGCCCGGCCGTCGGTCGATCGGCTGATGAACCGGAGGGGGATGACCCGCGTCTTGGGGTCCTTCGGGTCCTTCGACTTCTTGCCGAGCAGCCGCTTGGCGAGCTTCTTCAGGTGGGCCGGCGTCAGCACCTTGTCGGCCTCCTCGACCGTGGCGTTGCGGACGCGGACGTAGGCGAGGGTCGGCCCGAGGTAGAGCAGGAACAACATCGGCAGGGCGGCCCAGAAGATCGGCAGCGACCAGACCAGGATGAATCCGGCAAGCCCGCCGAAGATGACGAGCGGGTTCCACGTCTCCGTGGGGAACCCGAACTGCTTGCAGTCCTGATCGACCCACCAGCACGTCCTGATCCAGGCGAGATAGACCGCGACGAGGATCAAGACCTTGGCCGGGTGGAAATAGAACCC
>JANXSH010001305.1 GCA_025356615.1 Planctomycetia bacterium
GTGGGCCTCGCTCCGCTCGACCCACCCTACGGGACTTCATTTCGTCTCGACCGTGACCGCCATCACCACGGGGGCGGTGCGGTCGGTGCCTTTGACGAGGTCGATCCGGGTGATGACTTCGTCTCGTTTGGGCGTGATGCTCAGATACCGTATCTGCCGGCCGTTCAGGTCGAAGGCGAATTTCGAGCCGGCCACATCGACGCGGCGGATGTAGTCGGCGAACTGTTCGCCGTTCTTCAGCTCGTGGTCCTCGCTGTTGCCGTCCTTGTATTGTAGACGCACGATCAGGCTCACGGAACCTTTATTCCCGACGGGGTAGCCCCATCCACTCACGCCGGAGAGCAGATGGATCGCCTTCGCGGCCGTGTTGACCGGGAGTGAGACCGACTTGGGCATCTTCGGGGCGTTGGTCCCCTCGGGGCCGTAGAGCAGGACGACGTTCTTCGTCTTGGCTCCGTTGGGATCGACGAGGTAGAACGGCACGCCCGCGAAGGTCTTCGGCTTCCAGTCGGGGAAGACGAGGCGCTCGGCGGTCCCCTCCGGGTCGAAGAACATGCCGCGTGTGCTGATCGCCGAGGCGACTTTGTCGAGCGGGAGGGGCAGGAACTTGCCCTTCTGGGTCATGAACTCGAGCAGATCGACGATCTCGGGTTCCTTCAGTTGCTTCTCGAAGCCGTCGGGCATGAGCGACTTCTCCGACGGCTTCAGCTCGTCGATGTTCGCCCGCTGGATGACGATCTTCTTGGCCTCCGCGTCGATCAGTTCGATGCTGGTCCTCGTCTCGGAGGCGAGCATGCCGACGAACGCCTGTCCCCGGAGCGTCGTCACGCTCCAGACGCGGAAATTGCCCTCGACGGATCGGCTCGGGTCCATGATGTGGATGAGCAACTCCTCCTTCGGGTGGCTCGCCATGCCCGTCAGGTCCGGGCCGATCTGCGTCCCCTTGCCCGAGTGGATGTGACACTTGGCGCAGTTCTTCTCGAAGACGACCTGGCCCTTTGTCGGGTCGCCGACCTTTTTCGTCAGCGGCAAGAGCGCGTCGATGACCTTCTGCCGGTCGGCGTTCGGCAAGTCGCCCCCCTTGGCGAGGATCTTGCGTGCCCGGAGGCGAACGGCGGCATCGGTGTAGTCCGCGAGCGCCTGACGCTGGTCGAGGGCGAGGTCGGAGACTTTCAGGGTGCCCTTCTCGAGCGCGTCGAGAAGGGATTTCGTCGCAGCGGCGCGTCCGAGCAAGACGCGAATCGCCGCCGTCTTCGCCGTCGGGGTGAAGGCGGTGAGGCGTTTGACGAGTTCGGCCCCTGCGCCGGAAGAGGTACTCGTAGCGACCGCTTCGAGGATACCGGCGACGAGGGCGGGCGAAGTGCGAGGCGTGATCGCGTCGAGTAGCTCGACGACGGTGGCGGCATCGTCAGGGAGCAGTTCGACGACTTGCCGGGCAGCGCTGATGCGGTCGGCGTCGGTGCCGTCCTCCTTGACCGTGCGTAAGAGCGATGCGGCGATCTCGGCGGCGTACTTGGCGACGGCCTTGCTGCCGAGTGAAGTCATCACGCGCATCAGGGTCGCCTTCCCGGTGCCCGAAAGCTTGGGCAACATGCCGACGAGGGCTTTCTCGGTGTCGGCGGAGAGCGTCGCGCCGACATGCTTCTTGCCCTGCGCCAGGCCGTCGAGGACGCGCTCGGCGTCGGCGATGCGGCAACCGGGTAACACCTTGACGACGGCGCTGACGGTTGGGGCGTCTCCCAGGCCGACATGGCGGGCGACGATCTTGACGATCTCCCCGGCACGCGGCGAGAGGTCGGTTTTACGGCCCGCGAGTCGTTCGAGGAAGGACCGAGCGTGTGCCGCAGCGGCTACCGTGAGGCCGTCGGCGAGCCAGCGGTCGGCGAGCAGGTCGGCGTCGTCGAGGAGGGCCGCGATTGCTTTGCCCTCCCCACTCGAGGCGGCGAGGGCGAGCAAAGCGGCGAGCCGAACTTGGGCATCCTCGTCTTTCAGAAGGCCCGCTTGGAGGATCGCCAATCCCGGAATCCAGACATTCTCGATTTTGTCGGTCGGTCCCAACCCGATTTCTTCGCCGGGTTCGTTGTTCGACCCCCACGGCGAGGTCATGACCAGGGCGGCATTCCGGCGCACGCCTGCGGACGGGTGCTTCATTGCTTTATTGACCGCACCCAGTCCCGTGTCGTCGCGCACCCCCAGCCCGTGCAACGTCCAGAGTGCATGAATCGCCCCGACGTTCAGGCCGAGTTCATCGACCGTCTTGTCCTCGATGAGTTTCACCAACTCCGGCACCACGTCCAGTTTGCCGCGCTCGACGAGCAACCTCTGGGCGTGCAACCGCCAGCGCATGTTGTCGTGCTTCAGCGCCGAGACGAGTCCCTTCGGCGTCGCCTTGCCGAGGTCGGGGTTCTTATTCGCCGGTGCTTTCTTGTAGACGACGCGGTAGATCCGGCCGTGCTTCGTGTCGCGCAATTCGGTCTCGTAGGCAGCGCCCTTGCCGGTTTTGAACCCCGCCGGAGTGGGATTGTGCTGGACGATGTAGGCGTACCAGTCGATCACCCACATATGCCCGTCGGGACCGACCTCGGCCATGATCGGGGCACACCATTCATCATCGCTGGCGAGGAGGTTCCAGGCGTTGCGCGAGCGGAAGTCCGCGCCGTCGCGCTGGAGGGTGAACGTCGCCAGGAGGTGGCCCGTCG
>JANXSH010001306.1 GCA_025356615.1 Planctomycetia bacterium
GTGGGCCTCGCTCCGCTCGACCCACCCTACGAAATGACTGGACTATTGACGCTCCCAGATGCGTCCCATACACTGCTTGCAATCTCGAGGTCTCCCACCAGGTGGAATAGCTTATGGCACGCAAAGTCGATGGGAACAACACGACGCCGATCCCTGCACCTGCGGCCCGCACCGCGTCGCAACTCAAGGCGTTGCGTTCTCAGATCGACAAGCTCGACGTGCAGCTTGTGAAACTCGTCAACGAACGAGCCTCGATCGCCGCCGAAATTGGCCGGGCCAAGTTGGAGCAGGGGGACGAGGTCTTCGCCCCCGCCCGCGAGGACGAAGTCTACGAGAACGTCCTGCAAGCCAACGAGAAGAACAAGGGGCCGCTCGAGGCGACCACGATCCGCGTGGTATTCCGCGAGATCATGTCCGGGTCGCGCGCCCTCCAGAAGGTCTACAAGATCGCCTACCTCGGGCCGGAATTCAGCTTCAGCCACCTCGCCGCCGTCGAACACTTCGGCCAGTCCGTCGAGTTCGTCTCGGTCGGGAGCATCGCCGCCGTGTTCGAGGAAGTCGATCGCGCCCACGTCAATTTCGGAGTCGTCCCGATCGAGAATTCGACCGACGGCCGGGTCGCCGACACACTCGACATGTTCCTCAAGATGCGCCACCTGACTATCTGCGGCGAGATCCGCCTGAAGATCCACCACAACCTCGTCGCCAACTGCGAACACCAGGAGATCCGCCGGGTCTACTCCAAGGCCCAGGCGCTCTCGCAGTGCCGCAACTGGCTCGCCAAGAACATGCCGCACGCCCAGCTCAAGGACGTGAGCAGCACCGCCATCGCCGCCGAACTCGCCCAGCGCGAGCCGGGGGCCGCCGCCGTCGCCAGCCGTCAAGCCTCGGTGCGCTACGGCCTGCGCATCCTCTTCTCGCAGATCGAGGACGCGGTACACAACGAGACGCGCTTCGCCGTGATCGGCCAGGCCAAGGCGGGGAAGACGGGCCACGACAAGACCGCCGTGATGTTCCGCCTGCCGCACAATCCGGGGTCGCTGGTCGATAGCCTCGACGTGTTCAAGCAGCACAAGATCAACCTCACCTGGATCGAGTCGTTCCCCGCCCAGACGCCGAAGCCGGAGTACCTGTTCTTCGTCGATTTCGAGGGCCACCAGGACGAGCCGCGCATCGCCAAGACGATCAAGGCGCTGAGCGAGCATTGTTCCGAACTGACGATCCTCGGCTCGTTCCCCCTGGCGAAGACGGTGGCGGAGTAGGGGAATTTCCCCGACTCGGGAGGACTCTCATGACCACCGCCTTGCGCCGGGGCGTCGCAGTCTACCCCGGCACGTTCGACCCGATCCACCTGGGCCACATGGACGTGATCCAGCGCGGCAGCCGTCTCTTCGAGCGGCTCGTCGTGGGCGTCGGCATCAACCCCGACAAGGCCCCCTTCTTTACGCTCGAGGAGCGCGTCGAGATGATCCGCCTCGTCGTCGCGCCTCTGTCCAACGTCTCCGTGCAAGGCTTCACCGGCCTCGCGGTCTCATTCGCCCGCGAATTCGAGGCCAGCGCCATGCTGCGCGGCCTGCGAACGACGAGCGACATGGAGAGCGAGTTCAGCATGTCGCTCATGAACTTCAACCTCGACCCGGACATCGAGACGGTCTTCCTGATGGCCAAGGAGCCGCACTCGCACCTCTCCAGCACCCTGCTCCGCCAGATCGCGACCTTCGGCGGCAAGCTCGATAGTTTCCTTCCGCCCGTCGTCCGCGACGCCCTCCAGAGTCGAGTCCGCGAGCGCCAGGCGGCGAAATGACCCTGTCCCCGTAAAATCTCACCAGGTAACACCCATGCCGGACGCCAACACCTTCGACACATTCATCCGCGAAGAGGCCCGGAAACTGCGTGCGAAGGACCAAGCCCCCGCGTCGCTCGCGGCCTGGGAGGCGCGCAAGAAGGCGCTGCGTGCGTCGATGTTCGCGGCGATGGGAGACATGCCGGAGAAGGATTGTCCGCTGAGTCCGAAGATCCTCGGGACGCTCGACCGAGAGGGCTACCGCATCGAGAAACTGCTCTTCCAGTCGCGCCCGGATGTGTGGGTAACGGCCACGGCCTATGTGCCGACCGGCGTTACAGGAAAGGTGCCCGCCGTCCTTGCGGTGCACGGCCATTGGCGCGGCGCGCGGCGTGATCCCGTCGTCCAGTCGCGCTGCCTGGGGCTGGTGAAGCTCGGCTTCTTCGTCCTCGTCGTCGATGCCTTCGGCGCGGGCGAACGCCACCCGACTGTCGCCCTCGGCGGCTACCACGGGGCGCTCGTCGGCTCGACGCTTTGGCCCGCCGGGATGACGCTGCTCGGCGTCCAGGTCCACGAGAACCGCCGGGCGGTAGACTACCTGATTACCCGGCCCGAAGTGGACGGGACGAAGCTCGGCATCACTGGGGCGAGCGGCGGGGGCAACCAGTCGATGTACGCGGGCGCTCTCGACGAGCGATTCAGCGCCGTCGTGCCCGTCTGCTCCGTCGGCACCTACCAATCGTACCTCCGCGCCGCCTGCTGCGTCTGCGAGGTGCTGCCCGGCGCGCTGCGGTTCACCGAAGAGGGCGAAGTCCTCGGCCTCGTCGCCCCCCGCGCGTTGCTCGTCATTAGCGCGACGAAAGACGCCTACCAGTTCTCCGTCGGCGAAGCGAAGAAGAGCATCGCCCAGGCGACTCCCATTTTCAAACTGTACGACAAGGCCGCGAACCTGTCGCACGTCCCGTTCGAGTCGCCGCACGACTACAGCAAGACGATGCGCGAGACGATGTACGGCTGGATGACGCTGCACCTCAAAAAGGAGGGCAACGGCAAGCCGATCCCCGAGCCTAAGTTCGAGGTCGAGAAGCCGGAAGACCTCGCCTGCTACCCCGAGAACAAACGGCCCGCCGGGTACATCTTCCCGGCGACGCTCGCCCTGCGCGAGGGGCGGAAACTGTTCGCATGGCAGGACGCAAAGAGCATGGACCACCGCGAGGCGTGGGACGCCCGCGCGATCGTGATGCAGACCGAACTCGAGTCATCGCTGGGCAAGCTGCCCGAACTCAGCAAGAAGGCGGGCACCTTCGCCAAGCCCGAGATCGAAGAAGGGATGACGACGACGGGTCTCACCCTCCCCGTCGAGCCGGGCCTCGACATCGCGGTCACGATCCGCTCCCGGATCGCGTTCGGCAAGGTGCCCTCGTGCATCCTGCTCCACCTCGACGGCAAGGAAGAGGCGCTGAAAGATCCCGTCGCGAAAGCCCTCATCGAAGCGGGCTGGGTCGTCTACGCGCCGGACCTGCGAGCCACGCCGGGGAAGAAGCCCGCCGGGGTGCGCGGCGCTCCCGACCACGACGAGGCCGAGCATTCCCTATGGATCGGTCGGCCGCTCCTGGGCCAGTGGGTCGTCGATGTGCGGACCATCGCGGCGCTGATGGCGAAGCAACCGGGACTGACCCCGAATCGCATCACGGTCGTCGGCCTGGGCCAAGCGGGCCTCGTCGCCCTGCTCGCGGGCGGCATCGGGACGGATCGCTTCGCGACCGTCGCGGCCATCGATACGCCGACGAGCTACCTGACGACGGCGTCGTCGTATCCCGACGCGACGCGCATGGGCCTGCTCGCGCCGGGCGTGCTGAAGGCCGGCGACATCCCGCACCTCGCCGCCCTAAACGCGCCGCGCAAGGTCGTCATCTCCGGGGGCACGTCTAATGGCAAAGCGCTGGAGCCGAAGGGCGTCGAGGGGGCGTTCGCCTTCACGCGCAAGGTGTATCGCTTCCACAAGGCCGACGCGGCGCTGACGATCCGCGGCAAACTGGAGGCGGCGTCGCTGGTGAAACTGCTGTGAGCCTGAACGAACCCACGATTCAGACATCGAATGTCCTCCTGCGCAGAGACGAGTACGACGACTGCCCCTGGACCGATTGAGAAAGGTCTGGGTCACCTCTTCTCAATACCTATGGTCCCGGTCCATACCTGGGTCGTCCCGGTGCGGTCGTCGATCCATACGGGATGGAACATTCCAGAGGTATCAGCGGCAAGTCCAGCCGTGTCTCTCAGATCCCACACGGATGCGTCGATCGCTTTCTCGTTCACCTGGACGCTGGGCTGCCAGGTCTCACCGCCGTCCACTGAAATACGGATGCGTACATTGCATCCCGGTGCGTAGAAGGGAGGGCGCGAGCCCGGCGCGGCAGGTAGGCCACGTCGATCGTACCACGTTACCGCAACATGCCCTTCCTTGTTGACGGCGATGGCCGGCATGTAAGTACCGTAGCCGTTCTCCCCGTCATCGGGCTGCTCACTGAGAATCATGGGGCCGACCCAGGTTTCGCCTTTGTCTTTCGAGAAGGCAAACAGGATACGGCCGGGCCCCGGTCGGTGCGGTTGGCCCGTTGGGAAATTCGCATCGATCTGTCCATCCTCCCACACGGCGTAAACGCGATCACGGTACTCCGAAGCGGATGTGTCCACGGCCAATTGGGGCAGAAATCGGAAAGAGCTTCCAAACTTCAGCCGACGGTCATACCGGTCCGTCCCGACGAGGGGGCCCTCGCGTAACGTCTGCCCGCCATCGTCGGACAGCAAGACGCCGATCCCAGGAAGGTTATGGAGCCGGTCCGACCACATCCGGCGAGCCAGGACCAATCTGCCATCTGACAAAACAACCGGATTTGCCGGCGCATAATCCATGTACTCTTTTCTGGCGGGTTGCGGTAGGCTAGTGAAGGTACGCCCCTGGTCGGCGGAGGTGTCCAGCCACAACCAGCTGGCGCAGTAGAGCCGACCGCGGTTCTTTCCGGTGGTCCCGTCAATCGTGATCCAGGGCCGGTCCGCCGAGTGCTGCCACGGGAGTGCCAGATCCTTCGGCCGATTTGGATTGTCGTGTTGGACGGTAGCGAGCTGTTCCCATTTCGTAAGCCCTTCCGTGCAGCGGAAAAAAAGCATGGATGACTGCCTCACCGTTGCGGCGGTCTCTATCGACGCTTTGATTTCCAGGCACACGAAATACAACGTATTACCCCGGCCCGAAATATTGTCAATAATTACGGCCCTGCGGCGTATTGGGCGCAGGGGTGACGGAAGTAGCTCTTGACGTGTTCGGGCAGGTGCAGCAGCCCGCGCATGAATCGCTGGATTCGGGACCGTAGCTCT